>CAJGCN010000005.1 GCA_904501815.1 uncultured Clostridia bacterium | reverse complement strand
ATTTATAAAGCTCTTTTAACGGCAAACGAGAACGTAAACGAACAGAAAAAACAAACGCTTAAAGAACTCGTGATAGAAACGGGGATAAACGAGGTGGAATTTGTATCAGGAGAATAAGAACAATTCAATAAAAGATTTTTTTAAAGGAAAAAAGAAAGAAATCTTGATTTTGTTTGCGATTGCGCTCGTGCTTGCGTTCGCTTCGTGGAAAGTCTTTTTTGATAAGGAAGAAACGAAAAGCGTTTCAAATGTTTCCGCTTCGCAAACGGAAACGGAAAGAAAACTCGGCGCGCTCTTGAAACAAATCGACGGGGTAGGAGAAGCGGAAGTGATGATTTGTGAAACGGAAGAAGGGGTACAAAGCGTCGTAGTCGTATGCACGGGCGCAAGAGATTTAGGGGTAATGATGGACGTTCGTGAAGCGGTTGCCGCCGCGTTGGGAACGCAGGAAAAATCAGTAAAAATATATTTAAAAAAAGAATAAAAGGAGAAATATTATGTCAAACAAAAAGAAAATTATTGCTATGAGCTCTTTGGTGGCGTTGTTAGGCGCAACCGCCGTGTTTAATTTCGTTCTTGCAAACACGCAAGCGGTAGACAGCAACGTAAGCGGCGTCACGCCTGCGAATTATTTTTCGACCTATCGCGCGGAGCGAACGAACACCCGCAATGAAGAATTAATTCAGTTGGATAGCGTAATTGCTCTCTACGAAGCGGGGGACGAAAAATACGAAGAAGCGACCGAAATGAAAATGGAAATCGTTGAAGCGATGGAAAAAGAGCTCGTTTTGGAAAATATGGTCAAGTCGCTGGGCTTTTCGGATGCGGTCGTTTCGGTGTCAACGTCTTCGGAAAACGTGAACGTATTCATCAATTCTTCGGAGCTTAATTTCGACACCGCTCTTTCTATTTATAATATGATGAAAGACGAAACGGGCGTAGCTTCGGGGAACGTAATTATTATGCCTGTATATTCCGAGAGCTAATTCAAGAAAAAATGTAAGAAAATGCGTTAAAATAGTAGAAATATTCAAAAAGATGTGCTATAATATGAGTAAGATATTAAGGAGATTTTTTTGAATGTCTAATATTAAACTCGGTTCATTGAACATACAAAGTGGCAAAATCGTCTACAACGCGGATATCGTAAAAGAAATCGTTGCGATCGCCGTCACGGAAGTGGAAGGGGCTTTGCCCGTTTCTTCTAAAACAAGCGGAATTAGTATCCGCTTTGAAAAAGAAGCTGTGTTCGCAGACGTATCCGTCGTGGCTAAATACGGCTACGACGTACCCGAATTGGCTTACCGTATCCAACAGTCAGTTATTCATAACGTAGAGAATATGACGGCGTATAAAGTGGCGAAAGTGGACGTTCATATCGTGGACGTAGAATTTTGCGACGCTCCGTCTGCACCGGCTGAAAAGGAAGACGAAGAAACGGAAGAAACTGCTGGAAATTAAGGAATAAAAAAGAAAATTCCCTTTGCGCAAACGCGTAAAGGGAGTTCGTCTTGCAAGAAATTTTTTTACGGAGAGAACTATGAGAACTGCTGCAAGAGAAGCCGCGCTGAATATTATTTTTTCTCAGCACTTTAACGAAGATAGCGGCGAAGCCTTTAGAAAAAAGATTTACAATAAATTTGAGCTCGAAAAAGAAGAAGATATCCGTTTTGCGAAGGCTCTCGTTTCGTGTGTGGAAACCAACCGCGCGGAGCTGATTGCCGAGATCGAAGCCGCTTGTCATCACTATAAAGAAAACCGTATCAATCCAACGGATAAAAGTATTTTGTTGATTGCAATGGCGGAAATTAAATTTTTCGACGACATTCCGCCCGTCGTTTCCGTTTCCGAAGCGGCAGGGCTTGCCAGAAAATATTCCACCGAAACGAGCGCAGATTTCGTAAACGGCGTTCTTGCGGGCGTTATCAATAAATAATATGAAGATTATCGACGGAAAAGCAATCGCGGCGACTATTCGCGCAGAGCTCAAAGAAAAAATTGAAAAATTACCCGAAAAGCCTGGTTTAGCGGTCGTGCTCGTTGGAAGCGACCCCGCTTCTCAGATTTACGTACGAAATAAAATCAAAGCTTGCGCCGAAGTGGGAATTCTTTCTTATTCCTACGAACTTCCCGACAGCTGTTCTCAAAAGGATTTGGAAGATTTGTTAGATGAGTTGGCGAAGGCGAAAAATATTCACGGTATTTTATTGCAATTACCTTTGCCTAAAGGTTTTGACGAAGAAGTTGCAATGTCAAAAATCCCGACGGAAAAAGACGTGGACGGGTTCTCAGCGGAAAATCTTGGAAAACTCGTTCTTCACGAAGAAAAAACGGTTGCTTGTACTCCGCTCGGCGTTATGCAAATATTCAAGCGAGAAGGGATTGAATTAGAAGGTAAAAACGCCGTTGTTTTAGGCAGAAGCAATACGGTAGGGAAACCAATGGCGCTGTTGCTTTTAAACGCAAACGCAACGGTTAGCGTTTGTCATAGTAAAACCCGTAATTTAAAAGAAATCTGTCGAAATGCTGATATACTCGTATCGGCTATCGGTAAACCTAAATTTGTCAAAGCCGATATGGTCAAAGACGGTGCGGTAGTAATCGACGTGGGAATCAACCGTGATGAAAACGGTAAATTATGCGGCGATATAGATTTTGAAAACGTAAAAGAAAAGGCGAGCTATATCACTCCCGTTCCGGGTGGGGTAGGGCCGATGACGATTGCAATGTTGATGTATAATACCTACGTTGCGGCAAGAAAGGAGTAAAACTGTTCGTGTATAACTTCCATTCTCAATTTGAGCAATATCAAAACCTTTTTGAAGAATATACTAAAACTTACGCCCAAAGTTTAAAGACTCAACCCGCGCATTTAGGGGAAAGTATGGCGTATAGCTTGCTGCTCGGCGGAAAACGAGTTCGCCCCGTGCTTGCTTTGGCGACGGCGGACGTTTTAGGGCTGGACAAGCAAGAAATTTTGCCGTTTGCGTTAGCGATTGAATTAATTCATACCTATTCTCTTATTCACGACGATCTTCCCGCTATGGATAACGACGATTTTCGGCGCGGAAAGCCGTCTAACCATAAAGTGTTTGGCGAAGCGAACGCGATTTTAGCGGGCGACGGGTTGTTAAATTCGGCGTATGCGATTTGTTTCGAAGAGTGCTTAAAAGGGGAAAAATATATCTACGCGTCCAAATATTTAAACGATTGCGCAGGAATTTACGGTATGTTAGCAGGGCAATCGGCTGACCTGTATTTCTCAAAGGAGAACTGTGAATTTACGGAAGACGACCTTGCCTATATCTACGCGCATAAAACGGGGAAACTTTTGCTTGCGCCCGTTGCAATCGCAAGTATTTTAGCGAATAACCATAGCTTTCCTGCCTTAGAATCATTCGGAAAATTATTAGGGGATTTATTCCAAATTACCGACGATATTTTAGACGAAGTCGGCGAGTTTGAAAAACTCGGCAAATCTATCGGAAAAGATAAGGAAGAAAATAAATTAACTGCCGTACGCGTATTCGGCTTAGAAAATGCGCGCGTAAATGCGGATATTTGCGCCACGAATTGCCACGCGGTATTAGACGGCGTAGACGGGGACACCCGCTTTTTAAACGACTTAATCGACTTCGTGCGCAACCGCGCCCATTGATTTTACAAGGAGAAAAAATGCTGCAATCCTTAGACGGCTCAAAAGTGAAAACGCTTTCCGTAAACGAATTGAACGATTTATGTGAAGAATTGCGCGAAACGATCTATGAAACCGTAATGCAATGCGGGGGACATTTGGCTTCTAATTTAGGGGCTGTGGAATCTACCGTTGCTTTATGGTATCATTTTGATTTTCCTAAGGATAAAATCGTGTTTGACGTAGGTCATCAATGCTATCCCTATAAGCTCTTGAGCGGTAGAGCCGACCGTTTTTCTACGCTTCGGCAATCGGGCGGAATTTCTGGCTTTCCTAAGCGCAAAGAAAGCGAATACGACGCTTACGACACAGGGCACGCCGGCACGTCCGTTTCCGCCGCGCTCGGCATTGCAAAAGCTCGTGATTTAAAAGAAGAAGATTTCCAAGTAATCGCCTATATCGGGGACGGTTCGTTTAATAACGGGCTCGTATACGAAGCGTTAAACAGTATAAAAATTTTAAACACCCGTATTTTAATCGTTTTAAACGATAACGGAATGTCCATTTCCCCGACCGTAGGGGGTATGCACGATATTCTTTCCGTGCTCGATAAAGAAAAAGCAGACGGCGTTAAATTGTTGGAGCAGTTTGGCTTACGCTATATCGGCGTAAAAGACGGGAATAATCTTTCGGAAATGCTTGATGCAGTTTCCGAAGCAAAAGAACAATTATCTTCTCAATCCGTTTTGCTTCATATTTCCACGAAAAAAGGGAAAGGCTATGAGTTTAGCGAAGAGCATCCAACGGATACGCATGGCGTACCGCCCGTTGGATCGCCAAAACAACAAGAATATTCCCACGTTTTAGGGGAAACGTTATGCCGTTTGGCGGAAAAAGACAAACGTATTGCAGTCGTTTCGGCAGCAATGAAAGAAAGCTTGGGGTTAGAACGCTTTTTTCAGCAATTCCCTGAACGCGCGTTTGACGTGGGGATATGCGAAGAAAACGCTTGCGTTTTGTGTTCTTCAATGGCTACGCAGGGCATAAAACCTTATTATGCAATTTATTCTACCTTTTTACAGCGTGCGTTCGACGAATTGATACACGACGTTTGCGCAATGGATTTGCCCGTCGTATTCTGTATTGACCGAGCGGGTATTTCAGGGGCGGACGGAGAAACGCATCAAGGCGTATTTGATTTATCTTATCTTTCTATGATTCCGAATTTAACCGTACTTTGCCCGAAAGACACCGAAGAATTTAAAAAGGCTTTGGAATTTAGCGTTGAGTTTGAGCACCCTTTGGCAATACGTTATCCCCGCGCAGGGCGTATTTTATTTGAAAGTAAAGACGATAACGGGCTTTCTTTGCGGAAATGGGAATATTTGCATAAAGCTGACGAAAATTCTTCCGTTGCGGTGCTTGCAACAGGGGAAAGATGCTTGACGGTTGCTATGGAAGTTTTAAAAAACGTACGAGCAAAAGGCAAAGATTTTCACGTTATTAACGCAAGGTTTGTCAAACCTTTGGATTTGAATTTCCTTACTTCTTTAAATTGTAAGCATATTCTCACGATAGAAGACAACGTGCAAATCGGCGGGTTTGGTTCAGCTGTGAATACGGCTGTGATACACTCTAAAAAAAGTTGTACGGTACGGAATTTTGCCTATAAAGACGAGTTTATCGTGCAAGGCAGCGTTAATGAATTGCAAAAAAAATACGGCGTTGACAGCGCGGAAATTCAAGCGTATATCGAAGGATTTATATGAGAGCGGACAAGTATTTCGCGGAAAAATTCGGTTCGAGAACGAAAGCGGCGGAAGCCATTGAAAAGGGCTTAGTGCTGTTAAACGGAAAAGCTTGCAAGCCGAAAGACGAAGTTAAAGAAACGGATACCGTGTCTTTTTTAGAAACAGAAGAAACTTTCGTTTCCAACGGCGGGTATAAACTTTCAAGAGCCGTTCATACTTTCGGTATTTCCTGTAAAGATTTGATTTTTGCCGATATAGGCGCAAGCACGGGTGGCTTTACCGATTGTTTGTTGCAAAACGGCGCGAAAAAGGTGTATGCGATAGACGTTGGGGAAAGCTTATTGCACGAAAGTATTCGAAATAATAAAAAAGTCGTCGTAAAAGACGATACCAACGCTCGGTATTTGGAAAAAATGCATTTTTCAGACGAAATAGACGGCGCAACGACGGACGTAAGCTTTATTTCTTTAAAATTGATTTTGCCCGCGATAGAAAGAATACTCAAAGAAGACGGGGTTGCGGTCGTTTTATTAAAACCGCAATTCGAATGTGAAAATAAACATATCGGCAAAAGTGGAATCGTTCACCCGTCCGCACACGCCGAAATCGTGAAAAAAGTATACGGATACTGCGTTGAAAACGGTTTATATCCGTTTGGAATCGTCAACGCACCTATAAGAAAAGGGAAAAATATAGAATACGTTCTTTATCTTAAAAAGATACGGCAGGGCAGTAAAAATCTTACGGAAATAGTAGAAGAAATTAAGAACTTTGTCAGACGTAATTCGTTAGGGGAATTAACGTAAAAGGGGTTGCAAATGAAAATCGGGGTAATCGGAAACGCAACGAAAACGGAAAATCAGCATATCAACGAACAATTCGTTGATTTTTTGCAAGCAAACGGCTATCAAGCCACGTTGTTTTCGGCAAATAAAGAAATTGACGGCGTAGATTTATTGATCGTTCTCGGTGGGGACGGCGCGATTTTGCACGCTACGACGATTGCCGCGCAAAAACGCATTAAAGTTATCGGAATAAACTACGGAACGCTCGGGTTTTTAGCTGAATACGAAAAGACGGAAGCGTTGGATATTTTGCCTTTTTTACAAAGCGTGGAAAAAGGGGAAAGTCGTATTTTAAAGCGCAGTCTGTTGGAATTTACCTTTAACGGCGAAACGCATTACGCCTTAAACGAAGTTGCTTTGCAACGGTATTTCGACGATAAGCACCCAGAAGCGCCACAAATATTAAAGCTTCAAATCAAGGTTGGCGACGGAAGCGACGAAATAAGCGGGGACGGCGTACTTATTTCTACTCCAACGGGTTCGACGGCGTATTCGCTTTCAGCGGGCGGGGCAATTTTAACCCCCGAAGTGCCTGCCTTTTTACTTACTCCGGTGTGTGCGTTTTCTATGAACAAACGCCCGATTGTATTCCCTGATTCCGAACAGTTTGAAATTTCCGTGTTGCGCGGAAAAACGATAGTTTTAGTGGACGGAAGGGCGGTTGGACAATTATCGTCAGGCGAAAGCTTACGCGTTAAAAAAGCGCCGTTTGCCGCCGAATTTCCTATTCGTGAAGAATCGGATTTTTTCCGTAAGATAAAGGATAAGTTAAACAAATGATATATGATAAATAAGGAGAAAAACATGTTAAAAACGGCGAGGCACGCGAAAATCTTAGAGATTATTTCGCGAAAAGAGATTGAAACCCAAGAAGAATTATGCGAAGAACTCAATAAATTGAACTACGTCGTCACCCAAGCCACGATATCGAGAGATATCAAAGATTTGCATCTTTATAAGGTGTCGGGCGTAGAGAAAAAATACCGTTATGCTTATATTAGCAACGGAGAAAACGAAATTTCCCCCAAAATGAGAAGTTTGTTCCGCGATTGCGTGTTGACGGTTAAATGTGCGCAAAATCTCGTCGTCGTGAAAACGCTTGCGGGAAACGGATCGAATGCAGGAACGGTCGTAGATAAACTCAACTATCCAGAAATCGTCGGTTGCGTGGCGGGGGACGATACGCTTTTAATCGTATGTGATACGAACGAGTCTGCCGTTTTACTCGTGGATAAAATTCACGAGTTTGTAAAATAAGGAAACTTACTATGCTTGCAAAACTTACCATCAAAAACGTAGCGTTGATTGAATTTGCCGAAATAGAATTTTCGGACGGATTAAACGTACTTTCAGGGGAAACGGGCGCGGGGAAATCGGTCATTCTCGACGCGCTTAATTTCGTTTTAGGCGCAAAAGCGGATAGAACGATGATTCGCTACGGGGAAACGGAATGTATGGTAAAAGCGGAGTTTTTGTTGCCTGAAAAAAGCAAAGCCATCACCGAGCTTCGAGAAATGGACGTGGAAAGCGATGGAGAAGTGATTATTTCCCGCCGTTTTTCCGAAAATGGAAAAAATTCTATTAAAATCAACGGGAACGCCGTTTCGGTGGCAATGCTTAGAAAAATTACCGATTACATGGTAGACGTACACGGGCAAAGCGAACATTTCTTTTTATTGAAAGAAAGTAATCAATTAAAGACCTTAGACGGAGTGATCGGGCAAGAGCTCGCCGAACAAAAAGAAAAATTAGCCGATTTACTTTCCGAAAAACGCGCTTTAAAAGAACAAATCGAAATATTAGGCGGGGACGAACAAGAACGTGGCAGAACGTTAGATATTCTGCAGTTTCAAATCAACGAAATTGAACGGGTTGGCTTAAAGGAAGGGGAAGAAGAAGAGCTGACGGCGCGAAGAAATAAAATGAACAATTTAGAACGTTTAATTTCTTCCATTCAAGAATCTTTTGAAGCCTTTTCGGCTGACGGTGGCGTTTTAGACGCTCTTAGACAAGCGAAAAGAAGTATTTCTACTATTTCGAATTTAGGCGAAGAATACGACAGAGCGTTCGAGCGCATAGAAGCGTTATCGATCGAAGCGGAAGACCTTTCGGAAACATTGTCGGATTTAGGAGATGAGCTGTATTTTGACCCCAACGAAGCGGAAGAAATCGAAACGCGGTTAGACGATATTAAAACCTTAAAGAAAAAATACGGCTCTTCCGTTGATGAAATTCAAAGATTTTTGCAACAAATACGGGAAAAATACGATTTATTAGCCGATTGTGATGCAAAATATTCGGAATTGACGGATAAATGCTTGAAAAAAGACAAAGATATTTTTAAAGTCTGTCAAGAAATGACCGCTTTGCGCAAAACGTACGCTAACGAATTTTGCGGTTTAGTCGTCAACGAATTAAAAACCTTGAATATCCCGCACGCAGAATTTTCCGTAGCTTTCAACGAATATTCTTTAAACGATATCGAAAAGGTTTCTTTGAACGGTTTAGATGAAATTTCCTTTTTGTTTTCCGCAAACGCAGGTGAACCGAAAAAACCGCTCGGAAAGATTATCAGCGGTGGGGAAATGAGCCGTTTTATGCTCGCGATAAAAACCCGTTTATCCAACGTAAACGGTATCTCTACTTACGTATTTGACGAAATTGACGCTGGGATCAGCGGAAAAACCGCTAAAGTCGTTGGGGAAAAATTTGCAAAAATCGCCGTTAATACGCAAATTATTGCCGTATCGCATTTGGCGCAAATTGCGGCAATGAGCGATTGTGAATTCTTGATTGAAAAGAAAGAAGAACAAGAGAAAACGCTCACTTATATTCGCTGTTTAAACGAAGAAGAAAAAATCGGTGAAATCGTCAGATTACTTGGTGGGGACGAGAAAGATGAATATGCGAAAAAACACGCGGAAGAACTTTTAAAACAGGCAAAGGAATACAAATCTTCCTTAATTTAACGGGATTGTTAAAAAACGTTGCCGTTTATAGGTAATAACAGAGAATAGAAGTGCCTTACATTGCACAAAGTACCTTTTAATTGGAGGAAAACTATGCGCAGGTTTGGTGCTTTTTTAATAGGAATTTTCGCGACTTCCGGTTTTGCGTTTAGTGGGATAAACAACGTATCCGCTAACGCGGACACACAAAAATACGAAGTATACGTAGGTGGTATGCCAGCGGGCTTCACCCTTTCAACAGGGGGCGCGCAAATTATAGGCGTATGCGAAGTAATTACGGAAGCAGGACCTGTTTCGCCTGCGGCGAAAGCGGGTATTCGCGCTGGGGATATCATTTACAAAGTAGCGGGAATTGAAATCAATTCCGTTGGAGAATTAAATGAAATTCTTAATAAAAATAAGGATAAATCAACGAATTTCTTAGTCAAACGCGGAGAAGAAGAACTTTCTTTTGAATTTGCTCCCGTAAAAGACAAGGCTTGCGAACGCTATAAAATCGGCGTTCTCGTTAGGGATAACGTTTCGGGAATAGGCACAGTCACTTATATCAATAAAGAAAACGGGCGGTTTGGCTCGTTAGGTCATTCCGTCGTCGGCGAAGACAAAAAAGAAATGAAAATTTGTGGGGGAAAAGTATACGGATGCAGTATCGTAGGCATTTCCAAAGGCGTTCGCGGGCGCGCTGGGGAACTTCGCGGTATGTTTTTAAACGACGTAAGCTTAGGAACGGCGGAAAAATTATGCGATTCGGGCATTTACGGCTACGTTTCTGAAAACTACGATTTAACGAACCTTATTCAAACGAGTGCGGATTCGCAGGACGTAAAGCCTGGAAAAGCCTACGTTTATTCAACGGTAAACGGGATTTGCCCGAAAAAATATTCTATTGAGATCGTAAAAGTAGATAAAAACAACCGTTCAAATAAAAATTACGTGATTAAAATTACAGACGACGAGCTTTTAGAAGAAACGGGGGGGATCGTGCAAGGTATGAGTGGTAGTCCTATCTTGCAAGAAGGAAAATTAGTAGGGGCGATTACGCACGTATTTTTAAACGACCCCACGCGCGGATACGGCATTGATATTAAAAAAATGATAATTGAATAATAAAGTAAAATTCCTATGTCAAGCATAATAATTATGTTTAACATAGGAATTTTTGTATAAGATTGCAAAAAAGGCTCACACTATTTGTATGAAAAAATTCGTAAATCTTTTGCTCGGATGTATTTTAATCTCCGGCGTATGCACGAAAGAAGCGATCAATTCGTATAAAAATTGCGACGAAACGCCTATAACGGCAGAAGCTTGCTTTTCTTTAAGCGAAGAAAAGGACACAAAGTCTATTCCTTTATCTTTAAAGGCAAAGGCTGCGTATATAATGGACGGCGATAGCGGGGAACTGATTTATTCGCAAAACGCGCAAGAACGGTTGCCGATTGCGAGTATGTGCAAAATTATGACTCTGATTTTATCTTTTGAAGGGATTGAAGAAGGCAAATTCACTCTTTCCGACGAAATCCAAGTCAGCGAACGGGCGGCGTCAATGGGCGGATCACAGGTATTTTTAGAAGCAAATGCAAAATATCCTGCGAAAGAATTGATAAAAAGTATCGTCGTTTGCTCGGCTAACGACAGTTGCGTTGCGATGGCAGAAAAGATTTCAGGTAGCGAAGAAGCCTTCACGCAAGCTATGAATGAAAAAGCAAAGAAGCTTGGCGCTATGAACACGCTTTTTGCTAACTGTACGGGACTGCCCAAAGAACCGCAATATTCCTGTGCGCACGACGTGGCGTTAATGCTTAAAGAATTGCTTACGCATAAGGAATATTTCGAATTCGGAAAAGTTTGGATGGATAAATTCCAACACCCGCAAGGCAGATATACGGAAATTAGCAACACGAATAAGCTCGTACGCTTCTACGACGGTTGCGACGGGGGGAAAACGGGCTTTACGAGCCAAGCGGGATTTTGTTTAGCGGCGACGGCGAAGCGGGATAATTTAAGAATTATTTCCGTCGTAATCGGGGAAAAAACGAGCAACGAGCGATTTGCCGACGTGCGTACTATGTTCGACTACGCCTTTGCGAATTACACGCAAAAAATCGTCGTAGACAGCACCCAACCCCTTCCTGAAAAAATTAAAGTAAGCGGGGGAAAACTCGATAAAGTAAGCGTTCGTGCAAACAAGAATTTATACGCTTTTTCCAAGCGCGGGGACGACCCGTATATCACGACGGAAGTAAGATTGTTTAACGACGTAAAAGCACCGCTTAAAAAAGGCGAAAAAATCGGTGAAATCGTTTTGTATAAAAACAAAGTTCGGATTGATTGCGCTGACTTACTGACCTGTGAAAAGGTAGAAAAAGCAACCGTTCTCGACCGTTTCCACGACGTTGCGGAAGAATGGACGATACGCTAAAAATAAAAGAAATAAACGGCTTTGCGAAAAAAAATTCGCGAATGCCGTTTTTTTTGAAAAATATTGCCTTTGCGCCCTTGCAATTTATCGTAAAATTTGTTAAAATAGATAAAAGAATACGTTAAATAAGGTTTATTATGAACGAGAGAAGTACTTTAACCGTAAACGAAAAAGGACATTTAGAAATAGGCGGTGCGGATTGCGTAGAGCTTGCGAAGAATTTCGGCACGCCGTTGTACGTTATGGACGAAGAATATATTCGCCGTATGATGCGGGTATACCGTGATACTATTCAAAAAGAATACGACGGGAACGGAATGGTGTTATACGCATCTAAAGCTTTTTCCTGTAAGGCGATTTACCGTATTGCGGAAGAAGAAGGACTTGGCGTTGACGTCGTTTCTGGCGGTGAGTTATACACGGCTTTACAAGCAGGATTTCCCGCTGAGAAAATTTATATGCACGGAAATAATAAGCTTCCCTACGAAATTCAAGAAGGATTAGATGCAAAAATCGGGTGTATCGTAGCCGATAGTTATTCGGAAATTGATTTGATTGACTGCGAAGCGAAAAAAAGGGGTATACGACAAACGGTTTTACTTCGTGTGAATCCCGGCGTGGAAGCGCATACGCACGCGTTCGTGCAAACGGCGACGACGGACAGTAAATTCGGGTTTTCCTTACAGGACGGTACGGCGGAAGCGATCACAAAATACGCATTAAGCAAAGAGAATATTCTCTTAGAAGGCTATCATTGCCATATCGGATCGCAAATTTTCGAAAAGCAATCCTTTGCGTTAGCGGTGAAAAAATGTATGGATTTCGTTGCGCTTATGCGTGATAAATTAAGTTTTGTCCCCACGAAAATGAATTTTGGAGGGGGCTACGGCGTTTGGTATACAGACGAAGACAAAAAGCTCCCGCCCGAAGGGTATTCCGAATACGTGGAAGAATTGATTGCCGAACTTAAAAAACAATCCAAAGAAAAAAATCTTCCTTTGCCGTATCTTTTAATTGAGCCTGGTCGTTCTATCGTCGGGGAAGCGGGGATTACGTTATATACCGTTGGCGCAATTAAAGAAATACCTGGCGTTAAAACGTATTTAGCGGTAGACGGCGGTATGTTCGATAACCCGAGATACGCGCTGTATCAATCCAAATACACGCCGATTTTAGCTAACCGCGCCAACGAAGAAAACACGCAAATCGTATCGATTGCAGGAAAATGTTGCGAAAGCGGGGATTTAATCGCCGTCAACGTCAATCTTCCCAAAGCGGAACGCGGAGATATTTTAGCAATTTTATCAACGGGCGCATATAATTATTCAATGGCAATGAATTATAACCGCAATTTCATTCCGCCTTGCGTGCTGGTAAAAGAAGGCGTTGCCGAATATATCGTTAAACCGCAAACTTACGAAGATTTGGTGAGAAACGACGTACTTCCCGAACGGCTTAAAAAGTAATTTTTCGTAATTATCACAAAGTAAACTTGCTTTTTTGAAAGAAAAAGTATATAATAGTTAGCGTATGGAATATTTTGTTGAATTATTAGCGAGTTTTCTCGCCGTAATGCTCGTAATTACTTTGCACGAATTTGCGCACGCATTCGTGGCGTATAAATGCGGTGATCCCACCCCGAAAATGGCAGGAAGACTTTCCGTTAATCCCGTCAAACATTTTGATTTGGTGGGAATCTTTGCTTTTGCGGTGGTCGGGTTCGGTTGGGCAAAACCCGTACCCGTCAATCCTTATAATTTTAAAAATCAAAAATGGGGGAGTTTTTTCACTTCCATTGCAGGCATTGCTATCAATTTACTATTTGCCTTTTTGTTTTATCCGCTTGTAGAATTAACGATTATTTATATCGTACCAAATTTTGCAGGGACATATATGGCAATTTTTTTAATAGCGATCGTAAGTTATACCTACGCGTATTCGTTGAGTTTTTCGATTTTTAATTTATTGCCGTTTTATCCGCTCGACGGGTTTAGAATGATTGACTCTTTACAAAGAAAACGGAACAGATTTTATTTATTTTTAAGAAACTACGGGTATTATATTCTGCTCGGTATGATGTTCGTGCATATTCTTTCGGGGTATTTTTATTTATTTTCGTATATTGATATACTCGGGTATTTCATGACGGTCGCTATGAGATTTTTAGGCTGGCCGATCGTTAAATTCTGGGGAATGTTCTTATAAAAAAGGAGAAATTTTATGGAAAAATTAACGGTAGATTCCGTTAAAAACTTTGAAACGGACGTAGATTATACCACCGTTTTGGACAATTTCGAAGGTCCGCTCGATTTACTTTTACATTTGATAAAAGAAGAAGAAATCGAAATTAAAGATATCTTCGTTTCACAAGTGACCGAACAATTTTTATCCTACATGAAAGGCTTGCCGTATATCGACGTAGACAAGGCAAGCGAGTACTTAAACATTGCCGCAACGATTATTGATATAAAAGCGCGCAGCTTAGTTCCGCCTCCTGACGACGAATGGGGGGACGAATGGGGACAAGAAGACTACGACGATCCCAAGCAAGACCTTATGCGCGCCCTTGAAGAATATAAAATGATCAAGGAAGAAGCGGAAAAACTTAAAGAAATGGAAACTGTCGGCTATTATTTCAAAGAGCCTGATAAGGAACTGAATAACGTACAAATAAAATACAAAGATTTAACGATGGACGGGTTGTTAAAGGCGTTTGCGAAAATGATGTTAAAGCGCGAAGGCTTAAAGGAAAGCCGAAACGCCCCGCGCGAAATCGCAAAAGACAAATATACCGTCGTGGATAAAATCAAGCATATTCGGGAACGTATAAAAACCAAAGAAAGTTTTGCGTTTGAAGAGCTGTTTTCGGAAGAAGCGTCTACGCCTGAAATCGTGACGACTTTTCAAGCGTTGTTAGAGCTTTTAAAGCATCAATTTATCACCGTAGAACAAGAAGAAGTATTTTCTTCTATTATCATTAAGAAAAATTCACAAAGAAGCGAGGATGAAGACATTGGAGAAATTGACGAATATAATTGAGGCAATTTTATTTGCTTCGGGTGATGCCGTACCCGAAGATTTAATTAAAGAAAAATTATCCGTGACGAAAGCGCAGTTAGATTCGGTCATTCGTCAGCTGGAAAGAAAATATACGGGGGATTGCGGAATACGCTTATTGCATTTTAACCATAAATTGCAGTTTGCAACCAACCCCGATTATAAAGAATCCGTCGCGCTCGTTTTAATGCCTATCCGCGAAAAAGAATTTACGCGTACAATTTTAGAATGTGCCGCGATTATCGCTTATAAACAGCCGATTACCCGCACGGAATTAGAAACCGTTCGCGGAGTCAACAGCGATTACGCAATCACGACCCTTTTAAATTTAGATATGATTACCGTTTGCGGAAGAAGGGATACGCCCGGTAAACCTGCATTATACGCAACGACGGACAATTTCTTAAAGAGATTCAAGTTAAAATCCTTGTCCGAGCTTCCCGATTACGAAGAATTAATGAAGCGAATTTCCCAATTGAACGCAACGAGCGAACCTTCGTTGGATTTATATGAAAAAGACGTATATAACCCCGAAGAAGACTTCGAAGAACCTACGGGCGAACGGGAACAAGTATCTACCGAAGGCTTTGAATTGCCCGACTTTTTAAAGGATATTGAAGACGGTATTATTAAAATTCAATAAATTTTTCGTGCATTACATATTTTTACATAATCTGCTCATATTGTCGATATGGGCAGATTTTTTCTTATCCTGTCAATCGTATTTCTTAGCCTTTTGGTCTTGTTATTTTTTCCGTTTTGGTTAGATGCGGACGTGCATTACGACATGAACAAAAGTAAATTTGCTTTTTCCGTTGCTCTCTTTAAAAAAATCAAGCTGATAGGGGGCTACGCAACTACTTATCGAGGTGGCGTTGCGCTACACGTATCGCCTGAAAAAGCGATTTTAATCGATTATTCGGAAATGAACGGCAAACGGAAGAAATTTTCGTTTATGAAATCCTTCCGCTTACAAAGCTTCGTTATCACGGCGGAAACGGGCGCAGAATATTTGCTCGGAGTATCGCTTGCGCATACGTTCGTACAAACGTATTTGCTTTATAAAGACAGCGAAAGAAAAAATATCCGCAGTAATTTATGGCTAACGGACGGGGATATTTTAAAAATTACGGGGCACATTACCCTGTTTTTCAATTTGTTTATTTTAGTAATGGAATTTATAAAATTTTTAAAGGAGAAAATAAAAAGTATATGTCGGAAAAAAACAGAAAAATCAATCATTTAGTAGATACTTCCGTTGGGAATTTAGGCGCGCTTGCCGACGTGAACACCGTTATCGGAAACCCTATTTTGACGGCGAGCGGGTTTCAAGTCATTCCTTTTTCGAAAGTGACGATGGGGAGTCTTGCAGGCGGGGGAGAATACGGGGACGTTAAAGTCGTTAAAGAAACGGATTCTATGCCGTTTGCGGGCGGAAACGGCTCAATCGTCAGTATGAAACCTTTGGGATTTTTAATCGACGACGGAAAATCTTGCCGTATTATCCGCATTACGGATGAACCGCTTGATAATTTAATCGAACGGGCAAGCGAAATCGTAAGAAACGTGACGGCAAAGGACTAAACCGTGAAAGGCGTAAAAAAATTTTTAATTTGCTCCTTTTCCGCGTCGTTTGCTTTGCTTGCAATCCCACGCGTATTGAAAAGCGAAAAAACTTCCGCCGCAAGTATAGGAAGGTCGGAATGTGTGATAGAACTTCATTCTCGCCGTGTTCTTTACGAATATAACGCTGATACCCGTTTGCCAATGGCAAGTACGACGAAAATCGCAACCGCGATCACGGCTTTAAATGCAAGCGTTGATTTACAGGAAGAAATTATCATTCCTAAGGAAGCGGTTGGGATAGACGGTTCGTCCCTATATTTACAGGAAGGGGAAAAATACACCTTAAACGATTTGCTTTACGGGCTTATGCTTCGTTCAGGAAACGACGCGGCAAAAGCTATCGCATTGACGGTCGGCGGGTCGGAAGCGGAATTTTCGGCTATGATGAACGCTACGGCGCAAAAAGCAGGCGCACTCGCCACAAATTTCGTCAACTCACACGGTTTGCCACAGGACAAGCATTATACGACGGCGCGCGATTTAAGCTATATAACGGCGTATGCAATGCATAATCCCACCTTTTGTGAAATCGTTGGAACGAAATACTACGAGCCACGCCGTTGGCAAAATAAAAATAAGCTTTTATACCGCTATGAAGGAGCGTGCGGCGTGAAAACGGGGTACACAAAAGAAGCCGGCAGATGTTTGGTTTCTTCCGCAACGAAAAATCAAATGACGTTGATTTGTTCGCTATTGAATTGTTCGCAAACCTACGAGCGTACGGAAGAGCTGTTCGACGATTGTTTTTCGGCGTATCAAAATATTCCGCTCGTCCTTGCAAACCGACCTTTTCCGCTTGCGTATAAAGGTAAATTTATAAAAGCTTACGCAAAAGACGATTTCTATTATCCGTTATTAGAAGAAGAAAAAGGCTTAATAGAAATAAAAACAAAGTCGCTAAAAGAGCCGTTTGATAAAAAAGAGAATGAAAAAATAGGGGAATTTCAAATATACCTTTCAAAACAGTTGCTTTTTTCGGGAAATTTATATAAACTATAAACGGTAATTCTTTTATAAAAGGTATAGTTATGAGAATCAATAAACTATTAGCGGATTTAGGCGTTGCCAGTCGGCGTAGCGCAGACGAAATGATTTCTTCGGGTCGCGTGCAAATCAATAGCCACACGGCAACTTTGGGTGAAAACGTAGAAGAAACGGATAAAGTTTTTCTCGACGGGAAATTATTAGTACGCAAAGAAAAAACGGAAGAATATTATATTATGAATAAACCCAAAGGAGTGGTTTGTACGGTTTCCGACGATCGTGGGAGAAAAACGGTAATGTCTTATTTACCCGAAGGGTGCGGTAGAGTTTTTCCCGTCGGTCGGTTGGACTACGACACCGAAGGGCTGTTGATTTTAACGAACGACGGCGAACTGTCCCATAGATTAACCCACCCGTCCAGTCAAATTCCAAAAACCTATTTAGTGAGAATTGAAGGCACTTTAACGGAAAAGGACTTAAATCCTATCCGTTCTGGCGTGGAACTTGACGGGGTACTTACCAAAAAATGCAAAGCGCATATCGTTGAAACGAATAAAGCGTATACGAAAGTGCATATTACGATTACGGAAGGGAAAAACAGACAAGTGCGCCGTATGTTTGAAGCTATCGGAAAAAACGTTGCATTTTTGAAGCGTATCAGCATAGGTCAGTTAAAGCTTACCGGCTTAGATCGCGGTGAGTGCAGACCCTTAAAAGAACAAGAAATTGCCTATTTGAAAGGATTATAAAAAATAATCGCTCTTGACGGTATCAAGAGCGGTTTCGTTTTTTAGGCTTTAAAGCTGTAATTTCGCATAAGTCCTACGACTTTACCAAGTATTCTAACTTCTTGCGGTTGGAAAATCATATCGGAAAGGGATTCGTTTTCGGGGTGGAGTACGATTTGTCCGTTGCGATAATAAAATCTTTTCACCGTAGCCGAATCGTCGACGAGCGCAACGACGATTTCTCCGTTTTCTGCCGTTTCTTGCCGACGTACGACGATTTTATCGCCGTCAAAAATATTTGCATCAATCATTGACGAGCCTTGCACGCGCAACATAAATAAATCTTCGCCTTTAAATTCACCTTGCGGGAAAGTATAATATTCTTCGTAATTTTCATAAGCGAAAATGGGTTGCCCAGCTGTCACCGTACCGATTAAAGGAATGGAAACGCCCGTACTTTTTCCAATCGCAACCGCGCGTTTTTTATTGTCGGTTTTAGAAAGATAGCCTTTCGTTTGTAGCTTTTCAATATAGCTGTGCACGGTAGCGGTGGACTTTATGCCACATTCTTTACCGATTTCCCGAACAGACGGCGTATAGCCGTTTTCTTCGGTAAATTTTCGGATATAATCCATTACTTTAGTCAATTTTTCTTCGCGAATCATTACAAATCGCCCCCAAACCGTATTCTATAAATATTATACCATAAAAATTTTTAAAAAGCAAACAAATGTTTATAATATTTGCTTGCTTTTTTTATTTTTTTTGCTATAATAGAAGAAAAGAATAAGGAGTGCGGTATGGAAAGAAAAATCGGTAGTCCCTGCGTTTTATACGATAGGGCGTGCGTTGGGTGCTTAGAATGTGAGATTTGCGATCTTGATCCGAATAAGGTTTGCGATAATTGCGGAAAATGTATTGAAATGCAAGACGTTGCTTCCATTAAAATTGATAAAATTTATATGAATCCAAATGAATACGAAGAAAAGTAAAAGACGGGTTAATTCCCGTCTTCTTCTTTTTCTATGCGTAATTTTACAGCGTTTGCCACTTTTCTGCGATTGTCTTGTGTGATAGCCGCATAATGTTTTTTCGTTGTATTGACGTCGCGGTGTCCAAGAACGTCGGCAACGATATAAATATCTCCCGTTTCGTTATATAATCTCGTGCCGTAAGTACTTCTTAATTTATGCGGAGTAATTTTCTTTAAAGGGGATACGATTTTACTATACTTTTTAACGAGAATTTCAACCGAACGAACGTTAATGCGTTTATGCTGTAAAGATAAAAAGAAAGCGTTTTCTTCGCGGGGCGTTTTCGGGTCGTTGGTTTTTTCCGCAATATATTCTTGCAAAGCGTATTTAACTTCGTCGGAAAAATACAAAATCGCTTGATTTCCGCCTTTTCTGGTGACGACAAAGGAATTCTCAGAAAAATCAAAACTGTCGTTATCTAAGCCTACTAATTCGCTGATACGTATGCCCGTGCCTAAAAATAGGGTAATAATCGCCGTATCGCGAATTTTTGTTTTAGAATGATAACTAACGGCGTGCGGGGAAAGACCTTGTCCCGATTCCGTAATATCAATCAATTCGGAAACTTCACGGGCTTCTAATCGAATAATTTCCTTTTCGTGTAGCTTTGGCGTGGAAACCTTTGCTGAATTGTCCACGTCAATCATACCTTTATTAAAGAAATATTTAAACATAGCCCGCACGGCAGAAAGCTTACGCGCTTTTGCGCGCTCGTCGCAAGATAAGTTTTTATCGTTAAAACGATAGTGGGATAAATAGCTTAAAAAGAACTCAAGATCATGATGCGTAATTTTTTCCAAATCTTCGAGCGTTAAATCAAGCACTTCTTTGTTTCTATACTTGCGTTTGCAAAGAAAATCAAAGAAAATACGCAAATCGTAAGCGTATTTTAAACGGGTTTGACAGCTTGTCCGAGTTTCTATGCCTAAAAAATAGTCTTCACAAAAAGGGGGAAGGGTTTCCAAAAGCTCGGCAATCTTATCAATATCTTGAATATTACGTTTGGTATAATAGTTTTCCTGTTTCATAATTCTATTCTACAAAAAAATTTACGTTCTGTCAATAAAAGAGAGCAAATTTTCCGAAAAGTTGCAAAGATTTTTTAATTTTTAGGTTTTTTAAGCGCATAGGGCAGAGCGCCATTTATTTTCTTTCCCACCAAGACGACACCTTAAACTTTTCGTAAAATACAGCTTTTACGAAAACATAAGGCTGTAAAACCAAAGAAAAGTGGGCTTTATTGTTCCTTTTTATGATTTTGCGGTTAGTTTAGAAAAAATTCCGTAAGTCATCGGCTTGATTGTCAATTCGTCTTTGAATGTTATTTCCGAAATATATTCTTGATATTCGCCTTTAAATTTTAATAATTTTTCTTCGCTTGAATTATTTACGAAAACGTATACGCTTTTATTGCCTTCTTGGCGTTTATATACGATTAATCCGTTTTCCGCAATAATTTCCTTAAATATCCCTTTCTTAAAAATATTTTTAAAATGCAAGCGAATATTTCCAAGCTTTTGATAATACGCTACCAAGTCTTTGTTTAAGTTATCCCAGTCAAAGCATTTTCTACAAAACGGGTCGACATGTCCTTCCATACCGTTTTCGTCGCCGTAATAAACGCAAGGAACACCAGGCAAGGTATATTGCAATAACGCTGCCATTTTTAATTTTTTAATGGCAAGTTCTTTCTCTGTTTCCGTTAATAACGCTTTTTCCGTTGCCATTTCTTCTTTATTATAGCAAATTTTCCCGCCTAAAACGGTTAAAATTCTTGGCGTATCGTGCGTTCCGAGAATATTCATTAAGCAATCTACGGTCTGTTTTGGATAATGATCGATTAAAAGCCGAATGGTACGGGAAAGTTCTAAGGTATTTCCCGTCAAAACGTAATGAATAATCGCATTTTTTAAAGGATAATTCATTACGCTGTCTAATTCATAGCCTTGCAAGTATTCACGGCGTTTTGAATAAGCGATTTTATCGGACGCATCTTCCCATACTTCCCCGATAATGATTGCGTTTTTATCCTTACTTTTTACAGCTTTTCGTAATTTTTTAAGGAAAAAATCGGGTAATTCGTCTGCAACGTCTAAGCGGTATCCGCCGATACCCGTATTTATCCAATATTTTAACACCCCGTCGTCGCCGAAAATAAATTCTTGAAAAGACGGTGAAGCTTCGTTCGTTTCAGGTAAAATATCAATTCCCCACCAACTTGAATAACGGTCGGGATGCTCTTGGAAAGAATACCACGTAAAATACGGCGAATCTTTGGATTGATATGCACCGATCGAGTCGTATTTTCCGTATTTATTAAAATAAACGCTATTATCGCCCGTATGGTTAAAAACACCGTCTAAAATCACGCGAATTCCTTGATTTTCTGCGGCTTTGAGTAATTCTTCAAATTCCTGTTGCGTGCCTAAAACTGGATCAATTTTCTTATAATCGGACGTATCATAGCGGTGATTTGACGCCGCTTCGAATACAGGGTTAAAATAAATCACCGAAACACCTAATTCCTTTAAATACGGCAATTTGCTTTGTACGCCTTTAAAATTACCGCCGAAAAAATCGTTATTTAAGACTTTGCCACGTTCGTTAGCCCTAAAAGACGGCAAACCGCCCCAATCTTCCCGAAAAATTCTATCTTTTATGTCTGGCATAGTTCCAACTCGACAAAAACGGTCGGGAAAAATTTGATACATTGTTCCGCCTTTGAACCATTCAGGCGTTTTATAGCTATTAGAAAAGACCGTTAATAAGAAAGAATTTCCGTCGTAAGCGGAATATTCACCTGTTTGGCGATAATTTCGATTGATAAATCCACCTTTTTCAAAGGAAAAATTATAATAATACAATCCCGTTTGATTGATTTTAATAGAAATTGTCCAACCGTATTGCGTGCGTCTCATAGGATAAGACGTTTTTTGTTCTCCGTCTTTGCAAAGTAAAAAATAAGCGTTTTGTTCAGGTTCAAGGCAATTGTTTGCCAAAATAGGCTCTTCGCTATCCCCTTTCAAGTAAAAAACGTTAAATTGCAATTCTTTCCCTACGCCACAAGCGCCCGTAATATTTTTACAAACAGGATTTAAAGGATCATAATAATACATTGTAGAGCATTCCATTTTTAGTAATTTTTGTAAATATCCAGTCTATATTTCGCAAGGAGCTGTAAAAGAAATTACAGCTCCTTGCGAATAAAACGGAATAAAAGATTATTTTTCTTTATGCAAAGGTTTTAAGTTCCAAATATTTTTCGCATAGTCCGCAATACTTCTATCCGCCGCAAAGAAACCTGCCGCCGCGATATTGCGAAGTGCTTTTTGATTCCAAAGCCGTTTATCGGTTGCGTACAGCTTTGACATCTTGTTTTGCGTTAATAAATAAGATTCGTAATCCGCCATACACATATACGGGTCTGCAATCGGAGATCCTGTCAAAAGGTAATTTGCGATTTCTGCAAACGATTCGCCGTTAAAGCCTACGATTAACGCTTCAATAACCTGTCTAAGCATAGAATCGCCGTTATAATATACGCTCGAAGAATAGCCGTTGCGCCAAATTTCCGAAACTTCGTCAGCTTTTAAGCCGAAAATATAAATATTTTCTTTGCCGACTTTTTCGCACATTTCTACGTTCGCGCCGTCGAGCGTGCCGATCGTAAGCGCACCGTTAATCATAAATTTCATATTACCCGTACCGCTCGCTTCCTTACCTGCAAGAGAAATTTGTTCGGATATTTCCGAAGCGGGCATAAGCATTTCAGACATAGATACGTTGTAATCTTCCATATATACGACGTTGAGTTTTTCGTTGATTTTGGGATTTTTCCGAATGTCTTCGGCAAGATAGCAAATCAATTTAATAATTTTCTTCGCCATATAATATCCTGCCGCCGCTTTCGCCGCAAAAATATACGTTTTAGGCTGAACGGGAGCATCGGGATTTTTCTTTAAAATCAAATAATCGGTAATAATATGAAGCACGTTAAGAAGTTGGCGCTTATATTCGTGCATTCTCTTGGCTTGCACGTCGAAAATGGTATTCGGGTCGATAATTACCCCTTGTTTTTTATACGCAAAGTCCGCAAACTGTTGCTTTTTAAGAGCTTTAATTTCGTCAAGGCGTTTTAATACGCTATCGTCGTTTTCAAATTTCTTGAACTCTTTGAGTTTCGACGCGTCTTTTGCGTAGCCTTCCCCGATACAGTCGTTTAAAAGCGCGCAAAGTTCGGGATTAGATTGATTTAACCAACGTCTATGCGCAATTCCGTTCGTCACGTTCGTGAATTTTTCGGGCGTATAATCGTAGAAATCTTTGAAAATACTTTCTTTGATAATTTCACTATGCAATCCAGAAACGCCGTTGACTTTGTGCGAGCCGTGTACGGACAAATTTGCCATTTTTACGGTGTTATAGGAAATAATCGCCATACGGGCAATCTTATCCCAGTCGCCCGGATATTTCGCCCATAAATCGTCGCAGAAGCGACGGTTAATTTCTTTTAAAATGGAATAAATTCTCGGTAATTTACGAGCTATTAAGCTTTCCGGCCACGTTTCCAACGCTTCCGCAAGTACGGTATGGTTGGTATACGCACAAACGGACGTCGTGATATTCCAAGCTTCTTCCCAAGACATATTGTTTTCGTCGATAAGCAAACGCATCAATTCGGGAATCGCAAGCGCAGGATGCGTATCGTTTAAATGAATAGCCGCCATTTTCGGCAATAATTTGAGCGAACCGTATCTTCTCTTGTGATCGGCAAGAATATTTTGCAAAGATGCAGAAACGAGAAAATACTGCTGTTTTAAGCGCAAGGACTTACCTTCCAAATGATTGTCGGCAGGATATAAGACTTTGGATATCAATTCAGCAGCGTTATCTTCTTGCATAACGGCGCTGTAATCCCCTTGCGAGAATAATTTCATATCAAAGTTTTGTACGCTTTTGGCCTTCCACAACCGCAACACGGAAACTGCTTGACTATCGTAGCCCGATACCATCATATCGTACGCCACAGCTTGCACTTCTTTTGCATCACGGTAAACGGTTTCTAAGCCGTGTTCCGTCCATTTTTCTTCAATATATCCGTCGAATTTGACGGTAAAGGTTTTGTCGCTTCTTTGCGTGAGCCATACTTCACCGCCGGGAAGCCACACGTCGGGAAGCTCTGTTTGCCAACCTTCCACGATTTTTTGTTTAAACAAACCGTAGTCGTAGCGAATGGAAAAGCCCATTGCGGGATAATCACCCGTCGCAAGCGCATCTAAAAAACAAGCTGCCAAACGACCAAGCCCGCCGTTTCCAAGCCCTGCGTCCGGTTCAAGCTCGTATAAATCGTTTAAACTTATATCATAATCTTTAAGAGCTTCTTCAAACGCGTCGACGATACCGAGATTGTAAACGCTGTTTTTGAGCGAACGCCCCATTAAAAATTCCATACATAAATAATAGACTTTTTTCGCTTTTGCGGACTTGGTGACGGTATGGAATTTATGCCGTTTTTCAAGCATAATATCGCGGATACTCATTACCACCGCTTTGTATAACTGTTCTTTTTTTGCCTCAGACGGCGCAATGCCAAAATAGCGGGAAAGCTTACCTTTAATAAGCTCTTTCGCTTCCGCTGGGGAAAACTCCTTTACTTTCATATTTTTATTAACTCCTGATAAAATTTTTTCAACTGTAATTACTGCGCAACCTTTACGCTGAACGCCTTATCAAAACGGCATGGCAACGGTATCTGCGTAAAGCTTTTTATACTCTTCAGCTGAGTGTTGCCAAGAAAAATCTATGGTAATTACCTTCTTTAATAAGGCTTGCCATTCTTCCCCGTTTTTATACAAATCTATGGCTTCGTGAATGACGTATAACATATCGTAAGGATTGCGAGATGCAAACGTAAACCCATTGCCACCAGACCCATACGGTTTGATACTGTCGAAAAGTCCGCCCGTTTCCCGAACGATAGGTACGGTTGCGTAGCGGGAAGCGATCATTTGCGAAAGCCCGCAAGGTTCGCTCAACGACGGCATTAAGAACATAT
>CAJGCN010000004.1 GCA_904501815.1 uncultured Clostridia bacterium | reverse complement strand
CCTTCTCGACGGAAAGCTTTATTATATCAAAAGCGATAATTTTCTCTACGAATACGGCGTAGAAAAAAACCGCTACGAGTTTAGCTTTAACGTAGCGGATATCTCTTTAAGCGGGAATTTACTCCTTTGTATCGACAAATCAGGGGCTTTCCGCGCGTACGATTATTTATCGTTAATCGACTCGGAAAAAGGCGCAACGATTGAACCGATTTTTAAAGACGAAGCGGGCGAAACGGATAAATATAAATCCCTGTCCGTTTTCGGAGAACATATCTACGCAATCAAAGGAAACGTCGTTAAGCAATTTTCCGTTAAAGACGTAGCGTTTACCGATTTTGAAATCGGGGCGAACTCGAAAAGCGCGCACCGCCTTTCGGGCGCAACCGAGCTTTGCCTTACGGGCAATCGGCTGTATATTGCCGACGAAAACAACCAACGGGTTGGCGTGTTCGACACGCACAGCAAAACGCATCTCGACCCCATTCTTTTGCCAGAAACCTTTTCGAAAATCGACTATCTGTCCGTTTCGCAAGAAACTTTGCTAATCGCAAACGCCGAAACTGCGCTGTTATACGATTTAGAAAATACGGCTGAGCCTTTAACAACCTTTCAAGAATTTAGCGGAAAGCTCGTCGGAGTTTCTTGCGTGAGTGAAACGCACTATCTGATCACGTCCGACGGCGGTTTCCATTTCGTTAAAGAAACGACGGACGAAGAAAGGAAAACGACGGCTTTCACCTTGTCTTCTACCGTAAAAAAACAATCCGCCGCTATTCCGCAAGCCTTACGGCTTTTAACTTCCGACGTTTACGGCAATCTCTACGTCGGCGCAGGCACGGAACTCTATCGGTTTACGGAAGCGGAATTTATCAGCGAAACGAGCGGTGGTGAAAAGCTCCTTTCCGAGCTACCCGTGAGCGCAACCAAACTCGCCGTTGACTATAAAAAAACGGTCTACGCTCTTTGCGAGAATAAAATTTTGCGTTTCGACGAAAACAAAACCGCCTTTGACTTAGCAAAATCACTCGTGTATTCTCAAACGGCGCAAACGCCCGTAAATTCGTTTGCGTTCGGCGTGGAAGAAAACGCGGCGTATCTTCTCTATAACGGGAATTTCTTAATCCAAACGGACGAATTAAACCTGCCCACCGTAAAAAATATCCCCGTAAACAAAGCGGACGAGAGTATTTTCGCAAAAAAAGAAGCGGTGTTTTCCGTCGTCAACGTATCTGAAAAAACCTTAATCGTAGAATTTGACGGAGCGCGTTTACAAGGCGCAACCGCTTTCCCCTATCTTTCCCATTCCTTAACGGCAAAACCGCTCACCGCCTTACAAATCGGTGAAGCGGGCGAATACACCGTCCTTGCTCTATTAAACGAAACGACGAAAGAATACCAAACCTTTTTAGCGTTAAGCTCCGCATGCGAAAAGCTAGACGAAACGGAGTATTTAACCGCTTACGAAACGGCAAAAAAAGGGTATCTTTCCAACGCCGTCAAGCTGTATAAATTCCCCTACTTAACCGAGCTTTTAACGGTTTCCGCTCTTTCGAAAGGCGCAGAAGTGTCCATTCTCGGCGAAGTGAAATTCGACTACGAATACTACCGTGTTTCTATCAAAACGGACGAAAGCGAACTGACGGGATATATTCCAAAATCCTACGTAAACGAATTTAACGGCGCGCCGAAAACCCCGCAAAATAAAGTGATAGGCAACGAAAACACCGACGACGCCGTCGCACGGCTTATCTTTATCGTATTAGGTCTTGCGGCAATCGGGATTTTAATCGACTTCCTGCTTTTGCGTAAAAAATCCGACGACGAATCCGACGAAGAATAATTTATCTTAAACGAAGAAAACTCCGCCCGTTTCAAACCGCAACGGACGGAGTTTTTATTGATCACTTTTTTCTCAATTCTTCGCTTTTACTTTCATTAACCGAACGACTGCCGCGCGTTCGTTTTCGTCGAGTTTATCTTTAATATATTTAATCGTTTCTTGCAGTTGCGGAATCATGACGTATTCGAGCGCGTTGACCCGACGTTTGTTGCGTTCGATTTCGTCTGCGAGCATACGCACGGCTTTTTCCGTTTCCGCAAGCGCAACCATCGTCGGCAAAAGTTTGGAAACCATAGAAACGGAATAGTCCGCTTCGCCCGTAATTTCCGAAAACGCATAAGGCAATCCGTCTGATTTTCTTTCCCCAAGCAATTTAACTTTGGGAACGTCTACCCCCATAATGCTTTCCGTTTCACATTCCGCTTTCACCGCAACGGACGGCATTGCAAACGCCGTTTCCGCCAAATACGAAGGGGTGACCGAACGGGCAATCGAAAATTGCCGTAAAATCTCCGAAAGCCCTGCTTCCACTTCTTCGCGCAAGGTTTTTGCCCGTCGGATAATCACGGTAAAGCGACGCACCATTTCGTCCGACTTGTCTTTTAAGAGCTTATGCCCCCTGACCGCCGTCGAAAGCCGCGCTTTGAGCTTTTTCAGCTCCATTCGGGTTGGATTTACGTTAAGTCTTGCCATTTCTCGTCCTTTTTTGCTTACGCCTTATAAATACTTCTCAATATATTCCGTCTTAATACGCTTCAATTCACTCTTGGGTAAAATTCTCATCAGTTTCCAGCCCAAATCCAGCGTTTGTTCAATCGTACGGTCGGTGTCAAAGCCTTGCTTGACGTATTCCGCTTCAAATGCTTCTGCAAATTTTGCGTATAATTTATCCACGTCGGAAAGAGCGGTTTCCCCGAGAATTGCCGAAAGTTCTTTACATTCCTTTCCCCTTGCGTACGCGGCAAACAACTGGTTCATGGTGTCGGCATGGTCTTCTCTCGTTTTTCCGCGACCAATCCCTTTATCTTTCAAACGGGAAAGAGAGGGCAACACGTCAATCGGCGGGTTAATCCCCTTTTTATATAAATCACGCGACAAAATAATTTGCCCTTCCGTGATATATCCCGTAAGGTCGGGAATGGGGTGCGTTTTATCGTCTTCGGGCATTGTTAAAATGGGAATTTGCGTAATCGAGCCGTCTTTCCCGCGAATACGCCCAGCCCGTTCGTATAAGCTCGCAAGGTCAGTATATAAATATCCGGGATATCCCCGTCTGCCGGGAACTTCACGGCGCGCCGCCGAAACTTCACGGAGCGCTTCCGCGTAGTTGGTAATATCCGTCATAATAACAAGCACGTGCATACCCTTTTCAAACGCCAAATATTCCGCGCAAGTAAGCGCCATACGGGGCGTTGCAATACGCTCTACCGCAGGGTCGTTGGCAAGGTTAGTAAACAGCACCGTTCTTTCAATCGCGCCCGTCTTTTTGAAATCGTCAACGAAATATTGCGCTTCTTCGAAGGTAATCCCGATTGCCGCGAACACGACGGCGAATTTAGAATCCCCGCCACGCACCTTTGCTTGACGGGCGATTTGCGCCGCAAGCTCTGCGTGCGGAAGCCCGCTCATAGAAAATACAGGTAATTTTTGACCGCGAACGAGAGTATTCAGCCCGTCGATAGCGGAAACACCCGTTTGAATAAATTCGTTGGGATAATCACGCGCGGCGGGATTGATAGGCTCGCCGTTAATGTCCATTTTCTTTTCGGGAATAACGGGTTCACCGCCGTCGCGGGGGTTGCCCATACCGTCGAACACTCTGCCGAGCATATCTTCGGAAACGGCAAGCTCTTGGCTATGCCCTAAAAACCGAGCTTTCGCACCGGAAATTTGTAAGCCCTGCGAATTTTCAAAAAGCTGAACGACCGCTTTATCGCGGTTGACTTCCAGCACTTTCCCTTGACGGACTTCACCGTTGGAATTGACGATATCCACAAGCTCGTTATATTTAACCCCTTCTACTCCTTCCACGAGCATAAGCGGTCCAACGACTTCGCGTATGGTTTTATATTCCTTAAACATCGTCTTTTCCTCCTACCGCAAGCGCTTTAAGTTCTTCGTTCATCGTTTGGAAAATCTTATCGAACTCGGAAAGATTTTCTTCGGAAATATACTTTGCGCGCCCGATCATTTCTTTTGCCGAACATTTCAAAATTTCGTCTAAATCCGCATAAGACGCGATTGCTTCACCTGCCAAACGGTTAAATTCATAAATGAGTTTGAGCATTAAAAGTTGCTTTTCCATCGACGTAAAGGTGTCCGTTTCGTGGAACGCGTTTTGGTGCAAATAGTCTTCGCGCACAATCTTCGCCGTTTCCATCGTCAAACGGTCCTTTTGCGAAAGGGCGTCCATACCCACGAGTCGAACGATTTCGTCGAGCGCGGCTTCTTCTTGCAAAATCGTCATCATAAATTGACGGTATTTGAAAAAGTCCTTGCCGAGCGTTTCGTCAAACCAGTCTTTCATTTTATCCGCGTAAAGGGAATAACTCACCAGCCAGTCGATAGCGGGGAAATGCCGTTTATACGCAAGCGCCGACGAAAGCCCCCAGAACACTTTAACAATACGAAGCGTTGCTTGCGCGACGGGTTCACTCATATCACCACCCGGAGGGGACACCGCGCCTATCGCAGTCACCGACCCGATTTTATCTTCTTGTCCGAGCAGTTTCACAATCCCCGCGCGTTCGTAGAATTCGGCAAGACGGCTCGCCAAATACGCAGGATACCCTTCGTCGCCGGGCATTTCTTCTAAGCGCCCGCTCATTTCTCTGAGCGCTTCTGCCCAACGGGAAGTAGAGTCCGCCATAATCGCCACGCTATATCCCATATCACGGAAATATTCCGCAATGGTAATCCCCGTATAAATAGAAGCTTCACGCGCCGCAACGGGCATATCCGAAGTATTCGCGATAAGCACCGTACGCTTCATTAACGGCTCACCCGTTTTCGGGTCTTTAAGTTCAGGGAATTCGTTTAAAACGTCCGTCATTTCGTTGCCGCGTTCACCGCAACCGACATAGACGATAATATCCGCATCCGCCCATTTTGCGAGCTGATGCTGAACGACGGTCTTTCCGCTTCCGAAAGGACCGGGTACGGCGGCAGCACCGCCTTTTGCGATCGGGAACAGGGTGTCGATTACCCGTTGCCCCGTCACCATAGGCTTGTTGGGAGAAAGCTTTTCTTTATACGGTCTGCCTTTACGAACAGGCCATTTTCTAAGCATACACACGGGTTTGTCGCCGTCTTTCGTGCGAACGGTCGCAACCGTTTCTTCTATCGTAAACTCCCCTTTTTCTATTCCAACGATTTCCCCTTCTACGCCGTTCGGGACGAGAATTTTATGTTCTACGATAGACGTTTCTTGCACGTACCCTAAAACGTCGCCCGCAACGACTTTTTCACCGACCTTTGCCGTCGGGATAAATTCCCATTTCTTTTCTCTATCGAGATTATTCACCGACACCCCGCGCGAAATACGGTCGCCGTATTTAAAATACAAGGTGCTGAGCGGGCGTTGAATACCGTCGAAAATCCCTGCAATTAAACCGGGCGCAAGCTCCGCCGAAAGGGGTTCGCCCGTTGAATACACGTCTTCACCAGGTCCTAACCCAGCCGTTTCTTCGTATACCTGCACGGAAGCCTTATCGCCACGAAGTTCAATAATTTCGCCGATCAGCCCTTTTTCGGAAACCCGCACTACGTCGTAGAGCTTGGCGTCCGCCATATTTTCCGCAATAATCAAAGGTCCTGAAACTTTTATCGTTTTTCCTGCCATAGTCTTTTTTCCTTGTTAGTTTTTATGAAATAAAATATCTACGCCCAAAGCGCGTTCCATCGCGTTTTTCAGCGACTGTATGCCGTAGCCCGTCGACCCGTTTTTCGTGGGGATTGACAACACGACGGGGTACGCCGTTTCGTCAAACCGCTTTAAAAATTCTTCTAAAGGCGCGGAAAGATTTTCGGTGAGAAAGATAATTTGATAGTCTTTGGCTATCCGTCTCAACACTTCTTTCGCCTTTTTTTCGTCTTCTGCGGGAAAGGTGTCTACGCCCGCCGCCTTAAATACCATAATGCTGTCGCCGTCCCCGACGATTGCGGTTTTTCCCGTCATACTCACACCCCTTTACAGCGCAACCGCCGTTTAATTTCTTGTTCTTTCAAGCCTGCGAGCAAGCAAACGAACACGATACGCACGTTTGCATTCTCCGCCTTTCTTCTGAACACGTAGTATAAAAACGGTTCTTTGTTTTTGAGTTCGTAGCGTTTCTCGTAGAAGTAATCTGTTTCGAAAGAATCGAGCATTTTTTCCGCATCCGTCAACGGCAATCCTTTCTTTTTCGCAACGAAACAACGGGAAACGAAATTCTCGTAATCGGTGTTTTTAAACGCGTTTTCCGCATTTTCCTGATTTTCGTCAAACACTAAGCCCAGCGTTTTTTCACTCAATCTCCCGCACGGCAAATACTTACTTTTTGCAATTTCTTCTTCCCCTGCACGAAACGCCGTAAGCAGGTTAATCATATCGATTTTCCGCTCCAACAGCTTTTTGAGCGTGCGGTTTTTCCCCGCCACCTTAAACAGCCGTTCCGCGTTGGCTCTTTCGAAAATCTCCCCGATTTCCGCGCCTGAAACGTCTTTCTTTTCAAACGCCGTCAACGCTTGTTGCGTGGCTTTATAAAGCTCAGGATTGCTTTCTTGAAACGCTGAAAAATCTTTTTCTTTCACGGCTTTTTCCAAAACCGGCACGGGAATTTCCCCGTCGGGCGCAAGCATCTTTTCCGCGCTTTCGTTTAAATACGTCGCTTTCAGCAACGCTTTCACGTTATGAAAATCACGCGGGGATAAAAAATACGTGCGTTCCGCTTGCGACGGCGCGTATTCCAAAATAAACTCGTCTACGAGCCGTTCTTCCTGAGCAACGAGTTTTTCATAGTCGTATACGTTCGCAACCGTTTCACCGCCGCCGTATCCGCTTTCCACGAGCGCGCGAAAAGCTTCTTCCGCGCTCAGCTCTGCAAAGCGTGAAATTTTATCCTTTAAAAGATACTTTTCTCTTGCGGCAATTACGCCGTTCGTATACATTACGTCTAATGCCATCACTCTACTCCAAAGCCAAGCTTACGCTTTAAAAAGCTTTCTCGCCAACGCCGATTGATACTTTTCTTTATCCGCATCCAAAAGCGCGCCGAACGAAAGGTCGCGGTCGGATTTCTCACCGACTAACCGCATACCGCCCAAAATCGGCAAACGCTTTGCCGAAATCACGAGCTTTTTCCGCTCGTACACGGGAAGGGTACACACTTCTTCCACAAACGGGAAAGTTTCCGCAAACACGATTTCGTCGCCTGTTTCCGCGTAGCGTTCCAAAAGTTTTTCGGTAAGCGCAAGCGCGTCCGCTTTATCCAAGCAGACTAACCGATTTAACGCAGATGCGTAAATTTCGTCCAACACACGGCGTCTTTCCGCGAGCTGAATTTTCGCACATTCCAAACGCGCTTGCGCGGCGCGACGGTCTTTCACCGAACGCGCCTTGTCCGCAATCTCGTCCTGCGTTTCTTTTAAATTGTTTTCCGCGCGCAAATTCGCTTGCGCAATGATTTTCGAAGCTTTTTCTTCGGCTTCCAAAATAATCGCTTGCGCTTCGCGCTCGGCGTCGGAAAGAATTCTTTCCACTACCTTTTGCGTATTCATATTCTTTCCTTATTCGCTTAGAATTGCCCTACGAGCATAATCGAAATAATAAGCCCCAAAATAGCGTAGAACTCGATCATACCGGGATAAACGATAAGCTTACCGGACAACGATTCCTGCTTGCCGACTGCGTAGATACAGTTGACGGCGGATTTGCCCTGAATAAATGCGGACACAAACCCCGAAACCGTCATAGGCAGAGTAGCGGCAAAAAGTGCCCAGCCCGTTGCCGTAGCCATACCGGAAGAAATCACGCCCGAAGCGATAATCCCGATAATGAACCCGTAAATCCCTTGCGTAGCAGGCAAGAGCACAAGCACCATTACTTTCCCGAACTTCTTCGGGTCTTCCGACAAAACGCCCGCAGCGGCAGTACTCGTCTTATAAAGACCGATACACGAACCGATACCGCAAAGCAACACACACAAGGCAACGCCTATCATAGCTATAGTATAACCCATAATAAAAATCCTCCGATTTTTTATATTTTTTCTTTATTTAATGACAAATTGTTAAGAGTCAGGGGGATTATCCCCTGCGCCCCGCCAGAAACTGTGTTTCTAGGCTTCCTGACAAAAATTCCTTACTTAATACGCACGTATTGCACGTTCGAGCCGAGCGGTTTAAAAAGCGTACCTTCCCCTTCGAAAAATCTGCCGTAGAATTCTACGTATTGCAAACGCGCGTCGTGAATATACGCGCCTAACAGGTTCATCACGAGATTGAAACCGTGCCCTACGAATAGCAATAACACGCCAAGCACCGCAAGCGCTATATTCCCGCTGACGATAAACCCACCGCCGTAGTTGGATACAATACTCGCAATTACCGCGCCTGAGAGCATTAAACCGTATAATCTTGCGTAGCTTAAAATATCCGAAGCGTAGTTAATTACGCCGTACGCCGCGCCAAAGCCTTTCGTGAATTTTCCGAAAAACTTTTCGTGCCTGCCAGCCGTGAGCATTGCCGTCAATAAGGATACGCCTGCAATCACACCGCCGATTGTGGCAAGCGTGGGTACGTTGAGTTCTTCCACAAGCCCTACGATCGCAAGCGCAACGCCTATCGAGAAGAACGCCCAAACGATACCGTCGAAAACCCCGTCTAAGACCTGTCCCCTGCGCCAGCATTGCACGGCTTTACAAATATAGCCGACCGTTAGCTGCGAAATACCGACGATTAAACTAATTACGAGTACGCTTGGAACTTCTATTCCCACGAATTTACATCTGCCCGTTTGCGGGTCAGGCATAATCGTGTTGGCTTTGCCGAAAATCGCAAACCCGAAGAAGGAATTAAACAGCGCGCCCCAAAGCACCGCAAACACCCCGCCGAACGCAAACGCGCCCGAAAGGCGGGAAAGCCCCGACGGCGTTTTTCTGCCTTTCCACCAAATAAGCCCGCCGACGATTGCCATAAGCAATCCGTAGCCCATATCCCCGATAATAAAGCCCATAAATAAAGAATAGAAGAAACCCATTACCGCGTTCGGGTCGAATTCCCGATAGTTGGGCGGAGAATACATATTCGTAATCGGTTCAAAACTGCCTACGACCGAATTGTTCTTCAAAAGCGTAGGCGGTTCGTCGTCTTCCGTCGGCTCGGTAATTTCATAATACACGGCATCCGATACCTTTTGCAGTTCTGTTTCCACCGTTTGCACCGCTTCCGTCGGCAAATACGCTTGTAAAGAAAAAGTTCGCTCCGTTCCTTTCAGCCCGTCCGAAATACTCGCTTTTTCCAACGCAAACGCTAAGTAATCGCTGTACACTTTCAAATTACGAATATGTTCTTTCATCTCGTACACGGTGCGCCCGTTTTTCAAAAGTGCGCTTTCTAAGGCTTTTAATTTTTCCGTTAGTTCCTTCACCAACTGCGCGCCCGACTGTTCGCCCAAATAAGGACAAGCGGTAAACCCGTACGCCGACAGCACGCCGTCCGTTTCCCCCGCTTGAGATTTATGCGTAGCCACTAACACCAACGCGTTTTCTCCTTCCCGCGAAAGCTCTGAAAAAGCGCAAAGCTCTTGCTTTTCAAGCTCTTCTGAAAGTTTCTCAGCTTGCATCACCGACACCGTCCCTAAGCGCACGCGGGTTTTTTCCGTGTCGGTAAAATACGCAAAAGGTTTATCGAGCGTTTTATAAATCTCGGCGGTTTTTAATTCCCGTTCAAGTTTTTGCAAATCGTTTTTGAAAGCAATTTTCTCGTCTTCAAGCGCGTTGAGCTTTCCCACGATAGCGGTGATTTCTGCTTTTTTTGCGCTTGACGACATAAACTCCGAATAGGAAACTTCCACGTTTTGAGAAAGCTCGGTCGTTTTTTGCCCCTTTTCCTTTTCCGTTCTTTCCACTTCCAAAAAAAGCAAACTCAGCGCTGCTTCCACCGAAGAAAGTTCGGAGCGGATCTGTTCTACCGCACGGCTTTCCCCCGTTTCCTTATCGACGGGTGCAAGCGTGATTTCTACCGCCCGTGCGCGATGCAGGGCGTTTAACAGCTCGTCTTTATCGTACGACATCGCAACGAGATTGAGTTTTCGCATCTCAGCAATTGCCATTTGTAATTCTCCCTACGATCTCGCTGACGAACATATCGGCATTTTTTAAAATTTCTTTTGCGGACTTTTTCGCTTCCGTTTGCGCTAAGCTGAGCGCGGTTTGATAGTTTTCTTCCGCTTCCGCTTGCGCGCTTTTCATTTGAGAGTTTGCGTACGCTTTACATACGTCTGCCGACGAAAGCTCTTTTTGCGTGGCGGTTGCTTCCGCCGTGCGAACGATTTCTTCGGCTTTTTGCAACGCCGAAGCTTTACAAGCGGACGCTTTTTCTTCCGCTTCTTTGATTGCTTTGATAATCTCTTCCGTCATATACGCCTCTCTTTTGAACAGTTATTTTCTCATAAAAAACAGTATACGTTTATATCTATTCTATTATACATTATTTTACAAATATTGTCAAGAATACGAGCGCAAAAAAATCCGCATTGCTATCAAAATATTACAAAAAAAAGCGCATTAACCTGCAAACACAGTCAATACGCCACGATACGGATTTCTATTACAAATAACGATACCTTTTACCGCCCCAAAGAACAAAGAGAACGGAAACGATAAAGGCGAGCGCTTCCCCTACGGCAACCGACCACCAAATCCCGTCCACACCGAACAAATTCGGAAAAATACTCACGGCAAGGACTTGAAAGACGAGCGTTCTCGCAAAGGAAATAATTGCGGATACCAAGCCGTTGGAAAGGGCGGTGAAAAAAGACGAAGCAAAAATGCTAAACCCGCAAACGAGAAAGGATACCGAGTAGATACGCATACCTTTGCCTGCAAGCGCGAGCAGTTCTTTATCCCCTGCCGTGAAAATACGGCAAAGGGGGGTTGCAAACGCAACGGCTATCGCCGTCATTCCCACCGCAAAAACGGCTACGATTGCTAAGCTTTTTTTGAATACGTTTTTCAGCTCTTTCACGTTGTTTGCGCCGTAGTTATACCCGACGATAGGCGACGAACCGATTGAATATCCCAAAAAGATAGCGATAAAAATAAATCCGATATAATTGATAATCCCGTACGCCGAAACGCCCGTATAGCCGACGAATTTCATTAACTGCGCGTTAAAGAGCATACCTACGATAGAGAGCGAAATGTTAATCATCAATTCCGACGAGCCGTTTGCACAGACCTTTCCGAGCGTACGCCATTCGAGTTTGGTTTTACCCAACCGCAACAAACTGCCGTTTTTCGAACAGAAATAGAACAACGGGATAATTCCCCCGAGAACTTGGCTGATAGCCGTTGCAAGCGCCGCGCCGACGAGACCGAAAAAGGGAACGAATAACCCGTCTAACACCATATTTCCACAGCCTGCTATCAAAGTCACTAACAGCCCCAAGCGGGGTTTTTCCGCCGTCACGAAAAAGCTTTGAAAGGCGTTTTGCAACATAAACGCAGGCAAGGCGCAAATAATAATCGAGCCGTATAAAACGCAATACTCCACGAGCTTTTCCCGCTCGGCAGGCAAAAGCTGTTTTTCTCCCGCGCAAAGCCAAACGGAAATAGGCCGAACGAGCAACAAGCCCGCAACGGTTAATATAACGCCAAGCACGATCGTCGTATATACGAGCATAGAAAACACGCGGTTCGCCCGCTCTTTATTTCCTGCGCCAAGTTCCTTTGCTACGAACGCCGTACCGCCAGCGCCGAGCATAAACCCGAACGCGCCGAGTATCATTATCAAAGGAAAAATCAAATTCAGCGCGGCAAACGGCAAGCCACCTACGAAATTAGACACGAAAAAGCCGTCTACAATCCCGTAGATAGAAGTAAACACCATCATAAAAATAGGCGGTGCAACGAATTTTAATAAACGCCCGCAGGTGAAATGATCGGATAACTGTATGGCTTGCTTGGTTTTCATCTTCTTCCTTAAAACAAGCCCACTGCGCAAAATGCGGTGGGCTTGCCGTTGTATTTATTTTATTTACGCTTGAATTTCCAAAAGGTCTTTATACGTGTCTTTATAAAGCTTTACGCAGGTATCGTTGTTGTATTCCAAAATAATACCGTTTTGCGCAAGAGAAGTATCGTCGGAAATTTTGCTCTTCAAATATTCGTAGAACATGTTCGCAAACGTGCCTTCGCTTTCTTCCTTAGCCATATCCTTCCAGTAGTTTACGTCGCCGTTCACGCCGTAGACTTCGCCTTTAGGGAACACGTAGGAAACATACATCAAGTGCCAGCCGTAGTCGGTTGCGCAAACCACGTAGGAACCTGCGCCCTTTTTGACCGCCGCTTGCGCCGCGTATTCAAATTCGGGAACGTAGCTCGTTTTGTCGGGAGACACCGTATACCCCAAATAGGTATTCAAGCAACCAGGATCGGTGCTGTACGCAAACATCAATTCGTTGACTTTGGACACCGTTTCATAGCTCTTCGTGCCTTTTACGAAATAATTATCAAGCGAAACCGTGCCAACGTCGACAGAGCCTTCGTAGTAAACGAACCCGCTGTAATCTACTTCGTCTTCGTCATCTTGTTTATAATACTTACCGTAGTTTTGAGCAGGAGCGCCCGTAGCGCCGACGTAGGTGTTGAACTCGTTAATAAACCAGTTGATATCGCCAAGCGCGCCCGATTTTGCTTCCATCTTCGCTTCGTCTACCGTGCCTTGATAAGCGTAGCCACCTGCGTATTGTTTCAAAGATTCGTATTTATCGGTATTCGTAAGGTTGTTTTCGAAGAAATACCACTTATCGTCTTTTTTATACGCGTAGTTTTCGTCTTCGTGTTCACAGAACCAAGAATCACGCAAATCTTTGGCTTGTACGCCCTTTAAAAGTTCTTCACGATACTTAAAGAGTTCTTCTTCCGAAAGCCCTTTGTTCTTCGCTGTGTTATACGATTTTTCCTGCGTTTTCGAGAAAGGAATTAAAATATTATACACCATACCGAAATTTTCTTGCGGGCTGTAAAGCACGAAAGAAGTATCCGAAATCGAGCCGACTGCCGTTTCAAAATTCGCGTAGTCTTTGGTGTATTCGTCTTGTTGCGACGCGAGCATTTCTTCGTATTTTCTGTTCACGTATTCAGGCGTAAGATTAGCATACGAAGCTTCGTTCAAGTCTTCCGTATATTTAGTGATAAGAGCTTGTTCGAGCTGTGCGGCAAGTTCTACGTAGTAGTAGTCAATCTTTTCAAAGTCGGACGTATCTTCGCCTTTTTGAATGAGATTGTTCGCCTGTAAGTTCGCAAGGAAATTGTTATACGCTTTTTTACGGGTCGTCGTCGTAGATCCTTTTACCGCTTCGTAATCGGGGCAATCGGTCGCAGCGTTTCTACCCGTATAAATTTTATAGTTCTTCACGGGGTCGGCGGGAAGATAATCCGTCTTTTCCGTGCCCGCGTTCGTAGGCGTCGTTCTCACTTCGCCGTGATCGTGCGTTTCTTCTTCCGCTTCAATTACGCTTTGTTCCATCGAATCGATTGAACTGTTAATCGCTTTCTTATGCGCGTAGACTGCTTGCAGGTAAGGCTTTTGTTTTTCTTTATCGCCCGTCGTATCCCCTTCCACAAGGAAATATTTCAAAAGCGAAACTTCGGGGTGCGCTTCCAGCAAAGCTCTTTCTCTCGAACCTTCCGCCAAAGCTTGTACTTCCGCGTTCATAAACGCTAAGCATTTTTCTGCCGTCAAGCCCAGCTCTTTATCCGCAAGATAATACGCCAAAGCGTATTGCGCCACGATTTTACGGCTTACGAGCATTTCCATCAGCATTTCAAAGGTCTGCTTATACGTGTAGCCGTAGCTGTTTACGTAGGTATATCCCACGCTCAAAAAGTAAGAAATCAAATCGCGCTTTGGAATACTCGTAGAAAGTCCGCTATCAATCAAAGAAGAAAGCGAAGAGGCGTAAGCATTCAGCTTGTCGTCGTTTTCCACGTACTTTGCAATATTTACCTTTGCAACGGTTTGTTCCATATCCGCGTCGCTATCCGTCGTGATGAACCCGCACGCCGCGCCAGAAAGCGCGATGCCAAAGCCCAAAAGAAGCGCCGCCGTTTTTTTAAGAGTGTGTTTCTTGTTCATAACTGCTCCGATTTTCTATCGTAGTTTTCGATAACGCCCATACGGGGCATATATCGACAAACTATATTATACCTTATTTTTTATAAAAGTGCAAACGTTTTTTCTTATAAATTTGTGAAAGTTAGGGCAAATTTCAAAAATTTTGTCATTTCCGCCATTAAAAGGAGTCCGTCAGTCTTTCCAAAGAACTCTACGACGGGTGCAGACGACATATTAAGGCGCACCGTTTTTTGGTATTTATCGAGCGCGGCTTGGATTTTTGGATTGCCTAAGGCTTCTAACGACGGGAACTCCAACGCCCCCACTCCTTTCACGACGGAAATTTTCTTCACGCCGAATTTGCAAGCGTAGCTTTTCAAAACTGCAATCACGAGCAAATTTTCCACCGCGCGGGGTAAGTCGCCGTACGTTTCTTTTAACGACGAATACACCCGTTTATAATCGTCCGTAGAATGAATTTCAGCTATTTGTTTATAAGTGTCTAACCTGCCTGCGCTCGACTCGACGTACTTTTCGGAAATGTACGCGTTCACGCGGATATCCAGCTCCGCGCTCGTTTCGCTTACGCCCGTGAGTTCTTCTTTTAAAAGCTTTGCGTAAAGCTCGTAGCCGACCTTATCCATATGCCCGTGCTGCTCCGCGCCCAACACGTTGCCAGCACCCCGAATTTCCAAATCGCGCATAGCAAGCTTATAGCCCGAGCCAAGTTCGGTAAATTCCATAATCGCCTTTAAGCGGGCGGCGGCGTTCGAACTCATCACCCGTTCAGGCTTATAGGTAAAGTATGCGTGCGCGAGCCTTGCCCCGCGACCGACCCTGCCTTTGAGCTGATAGAGCTGAGAAATGCCTAATTTATCGCTGTCGATAACGATAATCGTGTTGGCGTTGGGAAGGTCGATACCGTTTTCGATAATCGTCGTGGTAATCAAAATATTCGATTTTCCGCCGTAAAAATTGAGCACGGCGTTTTCAAGCGTGGTCTTTTCCATTCTACCGTGCGCTACGCTGATTTCCGCTTCGGGCAAAATCCCTTTCATACGCGCGGCAAACGTGAAAATACTCTCCACCTTATTATAAAGGATAAACACCTGCCCGCCACGAGAAAGCTCGCGTATGCACGCGTCGCGAATCAGCGTTTCCGTTTCTTCCACCACGTAGGTTTGCACGGGTAAGCGTTCGTTCGGCGGGGTTTGAATGGTAGAAATATCCCGTATGCCCGACAAGGACATATGTAGCGTTCTCGGGATAGGCGTTGCCGTCATAGTCAAACAATCGATATCCTTGCGAAGATGCTTAATTTTTTCCTTATGCTCCACCCCGAACCGCTGTTCTTCGTCCAAAACGAGCAATCCTAAATTTTTAAAGCGTACGTCAGCGGAAAGCAAACGGTGCGTTCCGACGACGAAATCAATCGTACCGTCCTGTAAACCCTTTAAAATTTCTTCCTGTTCTTTGGGCGTTTTAAAGCGGTTTAAAACGGCAACGTTCACGCCAAATCCGTTAAAGCGGGCGCACGCCGTGTTGAAATGCTGACTGCAAAGAACGGTCGAAGGGCACATCAACGCCGCTTGTTTTCCCGCTAAAATACAAAGATAGACGGCGCGAAACGCAACTTCCGTTTTTCCAAAACCCACGTCCCCGCAAAGCAATCTGTCCATCACCTTGCCCGACGTCATATCTTCTTTTATCTCTTGCACCGAGCTTGCCTGATCGGGGGTTAAATCGTGCTCGAACGCCCGTTCGAACTCGTCCATAAACACCGCGTTTTCAGGAAAAGCGTACCCGCGCGATTCAGCGCGTTCGGCGTATAGTTTCTTTAAATCGAAAGCGAGTTTTTTCAGCGACGCTTTCACGCGCGCTTTAACCCGTTCAAAGTCCGCTCCGCCGATTTTAGAAAGGGACGGGCTTGCGTCGCCCACGTATTTCGACAAGGTATCCATGCACTCGGCGGGTACGTACAACACGTCGCCACCTGCGTATTCAAGGGCAATATATTCTTTCGTCCCGTCCGTCGTTTCGATTTTTTTCGTGCCGATTACTTTGCCAATCCCGTGCGTTTCGTGAACGGCGTAATCCCCCACTTCTGGCGCGGAGAACATATCCCCGCGACGACGGCGCAAGCGTTTGTTTTGCGCGGGTTTCGTATATAAATCCCCCGTTCCGATTACGGCGAGCTTACATTCGTGCAAGACGAACCCTTTATCGAGTTTTTTCGATATCACGCTCACGCCTTTTTGTTCGTCGAGCGTTTCCGCCAGCGGGCGGGGGGAGAGATATTCTTCTGAGAACAGCTCGGAAAGCTTGACGGCTCTGTTCGCGTCGCCCGTGTACAGCAACACGCGATACTCCCCTTTGAGCCAGTTCCTAACGTCGGTGAAAAGTTCGGGAAAACCGTTCAAATATTTCGCCGTCGGCGTTGACGATAAATTGAAAATTTTTAAGGGAGAAAAGAAAAAGGGATTGCCCGTGAACGTTTGCAACGCAAGGTTTCTAAACTTCTTCAAGCCGTCTAAAAAGTCCTGTTTCTCCAAAAGCTGTAAGCGGGTAAACGCAAAGGCTTCCCCGCCTGAAAACAAGCGTGAAAAACGTTCTTCGTGTTCTTTATATAACGCGTTGAGTTTATCAAACAGCGTTTTGCCTTCGTCGAATACGATTACCGTTTCTTGGGGCAAAAGCTGAAAAATCGGCACGGCGTTTTCCAACAGCGGAAGCACGAACGACGTTTCGCCGTTTTCTGCTACCACCCCGTCGGCAATCTCTTGCGCGCGCTGAAAAGCCTGCGTATCCTTATAGTCTTTTAATCCTTTTTGCAACGTTTCTTTCACGCGCAGTAAGTCCGTTTGCGACAATAGAACGTCTGTCGCCGAAAGAATATCCAGAGTTTTCCGTCCTTCCAAGCGTTCGCCTGACACGGCGTCGTAAGGTTTAATCTTTTCAACGGTATCCCCGAAAAAGTCTACGCGTACGGGGTTTTGTTCGTTTACGGGATAAATATCCAAAATATCCCCCCGCAAAGCGAACGAGCCTTTACTTTCCACTTCGTAGCTACGCTGATAGCCCATTTCCACGAGCGTTTTCGCCAAGCTTTCAAACGCAAAGTCTTCCCCTTCTTTCAAGCTTACGACGGGTAAATTTTTCGGAAACAGCTGTAAAAGCGCGTCGATTTCGCACGCGACGAACGCACAGCCCGTAGTCAGCGCGCGCACCCCGCAAAGCCGTTTAAACAAGGAGTCTTTAGAAAGCGCCTTACGGTATAAAAGAACTTCGTCTTTAGCGGAAATCACCGCCGTTTCTTTTCCCGAAAGTGCCGCAACGTTCTCGGCGACCTTTTGCGCGGACACGCCGTCCGCCGTGATATAAAGCACGGGTTGTTCAATCATAGTGGCGATTAAATATTTCAAGCTATCCGCCACGCCAAAAACCGCCGTAGGCGTACCACGACGGAGTTCGTCAGCAAGAGCGGGATATTCGCCCCCTATTTGATTAAAGGAAAAAAAGTTCTTCATATCTTGGTTATTCTATCCCTTTTATAAAAGGGAGCAAGGGCAAAACGGGAAATCCAAAAACTCAGTTTTTGGTGGGGCGCAGGGGTGAAACCCCGCAAATATATGCCCAATTCAAGCAACCGTAGGTTGCGTTGTTTCGCCCTTAGGGCGATTGCGTGGCAAAGCCACGAAAATAACGCAAAACTGCGTTTTGCTTTCCTGTGTCCGTTAGTTTGTGGGCTCTGCCCACACCCGCCAGAAACTGAGTTTCTGGACTTCCTGATAAGGATAATCCCCTTGACCTTTTTCAAAGAGAACAAGTCCTTTTAGGGTTCGGCGTTGAATTTGCCCATAACGAGTTGTATATCTTTACCGTTTGCAAATTCCGCCGAAGCTTCTGCCGCGCGGCGACAAGCGTTCGCAAACAGTTCGTAGTCGGGCTTGGAAATTTCCGATAATACGTAGTTTATAATCGGAATATTCACGTTTTCGTCGCGAATACCTATTCTTATGCGCGGAAAATTCTTTAAGCCCGTTTCCCCGATAATACTGCGCATACCGTTATGCGTGCCCGCGCTACCCGAAGCGCGGATACGGATTTTGCCTTTCGGTAAGTCGTAGTCGTCGTAGATAACGAGTAGATTTTCTTCAGGGATTTTATATTTCGCCAGCAGTTGTTTCACCGCCCTGCCCGAGTTGTTCATATACGTCAAAGGACGGGCAATAATCACCTTTTCCCCGCTAACGTATGCTTCTGCCACCGAAGCTTCACATTCCGTTTTTTTGAACTTTACGCCGAGCAATTCCACTAAATCGCCCGCCGCTAAAAAACCCATATTATGAAAGGTTTTTTCGTATTTTTTCTCGGGGTTGCCGAGTCCTACTATCAGATACATATTTCGTCCTTTTTACCGAAAACCGCCGCCGCGAAAAGCGACGGCAGGTTTTTCTTTCGTGTTAAGTATTTTTTCTTAGTCGTATAATTTCGACATAGGTTTATCGAGATATACGTTTTCAATCGCCGCCGCAAAAATATCCGCAACGGACAAGAATTCGAATTTATCGATTTTCTTTTCTTCGGGCATCAACACCGTGTCGAGCATAACGAGCTTGGTGATAACCGAATTCTTCAAGCGTTCAATAGCAGGTCCGCTTAAAACGGAGTGCGTACAGCCTGCGTAGATATCCTTCGCGCCGAAATCGCGAAGAGCTTGCGCACCTTGACAAATCGTGCCTGCCGTGTCGATCATATCGTCGAGCATCAAGCAGTTTTTGCCGTTTACGTCGCCGATAATCGTCATAACTTCCATTACGTTCGCTTTGGGACGGCGCTTGTCGATAATCGCAATAGGCACACCGAATTTTTCCGCAACCTTTCTCGCTCTTTTTACCGATCCGAGATCGGGCGCAACGACTACGTCGATATTCCCCTGCTTTGCAAAATAGTTGCAAAGAGTAGGTCCGCCGAGAAGATTATCGACGGGGATATCGAAAAAGCCTTGAATTTGTTCCGCGTGCAAATCCATCGTCAAAACGCGGTCAGCGCCTGCCGCCGTGATAAGATTTGCCACGAGTTTTGCCGTGATAGGATCGCGCGAGCGGGCTTTTCTATCCTGACGGGCATACCCGAAATAGGGAATAACCGCCGTAATTCTGCCAGCCGACGCACGCTTTGCCGCGTCGATCATAATCAACAGTTCCATCAGATTATCGTTGACGGGCGAAGACGTGGATTGAATAATAAACAAGTCTCTACCACGAACGGTTTCCGCAATGTGGACGTTAATTTCGCCGTCGGAAAAGGTCGAAACTTCAATGCCGCCAAGCTCGGTATTGAGCTTTTTGGCAATCGCTTCCGCCAAAGGGCGGTTGGAGTTGCCGGAAAACAATTTGATTTCATTTCCGTGAGTAATCATAAACTACCTTCCTTGTATTTTTATTCGCCGTTCACGGCGCTTTACCGCGCACGCTTAAAGCGGATTTTTCTCATTCGTATTCATTTGGCGGGCTAAATTTCCCGCGCTCCCCCGCATTGACATTATTATAATAACTTTTTTCGGCGCGTAAGTCAACCGATTAAAGGCGGTTTTTTAAATTTATTTAAAAATAAATATTTACGCCTTTTCTTCCCCTTTTTCTTTCAAGCGTTCTTTTTCTTCTTTTGCCTTTTGCCTTAACCCGCTGAAAAACGCCGTCAAGAGAGCGGAACACTCGTCTTCAAGCACCCCGCCGATTACTTCCGTTTTATGGTTTACGAGATTTGCTTCGGCAAGCTCTGCGGTCAGCGACCTACCCTTTTGTTCACGCGCGCCAAAATACAGCTTGTCCACCCGCGCGTTGAGCGACGCGCCCATACACATAGGGCAAGGCTCTAACGTCACGTACAGCTCCGCGCCTTCGGGCAAACGCCAAGAATGGAAAACCTTACAGGCTTTGTCAATCGCCATCATTTCCGCGTGCGCAGAAGCAAGTTGCAGTTTTGCTCTGCGGTTATACCCGCGCGCAACGATTTTCCCGTCGACGACCACGACCGCGCCTATCGGGACTTCGCCTTGCGCTAACCCGCGTTTCGCCGCGCGAATTGCCGCGCGCATAAATTTTTCTTCTCTCGTTAATTTTCTCATTTTTCTACTCTTTATAAATATAGCTTAGCGACCGCTTCCGACAACGCGCGAGGCGTGTCGCCGTTTTTTTGCAAGATATTCTCCAAGCCTTCTTCGCCTATCGGGTGAGTTAATTCGTCGTCCCCGACTTCCACCGTAAAGGCAGGAATTTTCAGTTTTTTAATACACCAATCCTTATACCCGCCTACGCTCCCTTGCGTGCGTTTTAAAGGATACCCCGTCGAACGGGAAATTACTTCCGCTAACCGTTTATCACGGGAGCAGGTACGCAAAGATTGATAATAATACCAATAAATTTCTTCCCCTTTGGTGTGATAACTCAGCGTGTAATCAGGCAGTATTTCTTGGGTGAAATTTTTCAAAGCAAGCGTTTCGGGTTCAGAAAACGGTTTTTCCCCGATATAATTTTGCGCGCCTGCTGTTTTTAAATTTTGAACGCCCTTTCCCCAGTCCGCATCAAAATTAACGTTCAGGTCCACGCCCCGTGCGTTGGCTTTCCAAAGCCTAAGCTCTTGCGCAGAAAACCTTTCCAACGCCCGCCGATATTTCTTATTCGCCACGCTCGCAAGCCCGCGCTGTGAAAGGAGCGCGCCGTCGGGATTAACGAGCGGTACAATCCACAAACTCCCCGTAATCTCTCTTGCGTAATGCGCTACGGCAAGTTTTGCGGTGATAAACTCCCTACCGTGAATCGCGTAAGTCGCAATCCCTACGGGGTTTCCGCGCCCGATTTTAACGGCAAAAATACTCCGCCCCAACACGCTTTTTCCTATCACCCGTTTTTCCGTTTTCACACGCTCGTAGAAATTTCGTATACTTTCATAAATATCCATACGTATAGTATACGCTGACGAGCTGTAAAGAGTGCAAGTCTAACTTCCCTTTAACTAAGGGTCAAGGGGATAATCCCGCATATATTTTCGGGGTTTCACCCCTGCACCCCACCAAAAACTGAGTTTCTGGATTTCCTATTCCTGAGAAAGAACGGGGTTATTTATGATAGGTTGAGCCGGCATTGATCATAAACGCGCGGTAGACTTGTTCGGATAAAATTACGCGCATGAGCTGGTGCGGAAAGGTCATATCCGAAAAGGATAAAAGATAATCCGCAGATTTTTTTACACGCTCGGATAACCCGCACGACGAGCCGATAATAAAGGTAATCTCTTTGCCCGCGTCGGTAAGCGACGAGAGTTTTTTCGCAAGCTTCTCGCTCGAAAGCTTTTCGCCTTCTACCGCAAGCGCAATCGTGTAGCCTTTGACGGCGCGTAAAATATCGTCTGCTTCCGTTTCTAAATTTGCGCCTTCCGCAAGTTCTTTGATTTCGATTTTTGCAAAACGGGAAAGGCGTTTGCAGTATTCTGAAACGGCGTCGCGATAAAAAGCTTCTTTAATTTTACCAACTACTACGAAATAAATCTTTTGCATCTTTCCCCCTTAGCTCAGCCCCACGATACCGTCGATAAGATTTAAAAGCCAAACGAGCAAACAAAACGCCACGCCCACCGCCGACCATTTTAAAAACTCGTATTTATCCGATTTCGTAGCGGTGGCGGGTTTCGTCTTTTTATCAATCGTTAAAAACCAAACGACCGTGAAAATTAAGCATACGGCGGATACGCCTAACAGCGCGTATTCAAATACAACGGGAAAACCGAATTTTTCGGTGCAAACGATAAATGCGTTGTTGATAAAATGCGCCACAACGGTAGGCAAAATACTCCCCGCCTTAATGGCTACCCAAGCGAACGCAAAACCGCAAACGAACTGATAGACCGTTTGCACGGGGGTTTGGTGATAAAGCGCGAACAGTCCACCGCAAACGAGCGCGGCAGATACGCTCCCGAAATCTTTTAAGCCCGAAAGCAATACGCCCCTGAAAATGAGTTCTTCGAAAATAGCGGGAAGCAACGCAACGCTCAAAAGCACGCCGACGAATCCAACCCCGTCTAAACTCGGCAATAGGATTTCCGTCGGCTCGTAGCCTATTCCGCCTAAAAGATTGATAAATAAGGAGTTTACAAAGGAAAGCGAAAATAGCCCAAACTGCATAGCAATCGCTATAAAATAATAGCGTTTTTTACAGGCAAACTGCGTTTTTAAACAGCTCTTAAAGCCCATTCCCGTCTGCGAGCGGGAAAAACGGTAAAAAATCCAAGCGACGAGCGCAAAGGAAAGCTGTGGAAAAATAAAGCTTGCGTATAAATACCAATCGGGTTTGTCTTCCCCGACCTTAGGCACGAAAGACAAAAACACGAAAAAAAGCACCGGCGGCAACAACGCCGCAAGCGTAAACGCCAGCCCTGACGCTTTAAAAGGCGTAGGCTCGCCTAATAATTCCGCGAGAATCCCCCGCTTTTCTTCCTTGCGTTTTTTCATACTATCGTTATTATAACAAATTTTTTTTTCTTTTACAACAAATTTACACCCAAAAAAGAACGACGCGGAAAAATTTTCTTATTCCCGCGCCGTCAGCCGATTAGTTTTTGACGGAATTCTTTGATAATTCTGTTTTCTATCCGCGAAACCTGCACCTGACTTACGCCGATTTTTTCCGCAACTTCGCTTTGCGTCATATCCCGAAAATACCTTAAAACGATTATTTTTTTATCCCGTTCGGAAAGTTCTTCAATCGCAAGCCGTAGCAACAAACTGTCTAACATTTCTTCTTGGTTATCCACCGACGGCAACGTTTCTATCAGCTCCCGTTCTTTCCCGTCCTTATTCTCAGGCCCGCTTTGCAAAGACAACGGCATACGCGACGAGCCCATCACGAACACCGCTTCGCTTTCTTCTAAACGAAAGGTTTCCGCAATCACCGAAAGCGCGGGTTGTTTGCCGTGCTCGGCAACGTAGGTTTCGATAAATCCGTTGATTTCCTTTGCCGTTTGTTTCATAGCGCGGGAAACTTTCACCGACCCGTCGTCCCGCATAAACCGCTTGATTTCCCCCGCAATCATAGGCACGGCGTAGGTCGAGAATTTAACGCCGTAGCTTTCGTCAAACCCCGCTATGGCTTTTAAAAACCCCATACTCGCAAGCTGAAATAAATCGTCGTAGTCCACGCCCTTGCCCAAATACCTTTTCACGATACATTTCACGAGCGAAACGTTATGCTCTAAAAGTTGCTCCTTTGCGGTAGCTTCCCCTGCTTTTGCTCGGCGGATATATTCGATTGTCGTCCGTTCGTCTAACACCTAACCCCTACCTTAGCCTATGTTTTCTCGCGCGCTTTCAAGGGCAAACCGCTTACTCATACGCACCGTCGTACCTTTTCCTTTCTCGCTTTTTACGGAAAAGTCCGACATAAAGGTTTGCATAATCGTAAAGCCCATTCCCGAGCGTTCGTCCCCTTCGAGCGTGGTGAAAAAGGGAGTGAGCGCTTGCGTAAGGTTATCAATCCCACAGCCTTGATCGGCAATCGCGATATGTAAAATCCCCCCGTCCTTACCTTCTTCCGCAATACATTCTATCACGATTTTTTGTTCCCCGTCCGCATGGCGGTAGGCGTGTACGATACAGTTCGTGACGGCTTCGGAAACCGCCGTTTTAATATCCGAAAGCTCGGAAACGGTAGGATTTAACGACAGGGCGAACGCCGCGACGGCGTTTCTTGCAAAACCTTCGTTTTCGCTAACAGCCAAAAGTTCGAGTTTCATATAGTTCTTCATAGTCTTCTCCTTATATTACACGCGCGGAATTAGGGTGTATACCCCGCTCATTGCCAAAATTTTATCCGCCGACAAATTCGGACTCGTTATGTACATAGGAATCCCGTAGCGACGAAAGGTTTTATATCTTCCGATTAAAAAACCTATTCCCGTAGAGTCCATAAACGATACTTTTTGCAAATCGAAAATCACGCGGGTTGCGCCCGCGCTTTTTTCGGCTATTTTATCGGCGTTTCGGCGAGCTTCGCCCGCCGAGTGTTCGTCGATTTCCCCTTCTAAGGTGATATATACTTCGCTTCCGCGCCATTTTGCTTTTATTTGCATAACGTCCTCCTTTCGTAGCAGAACTATTATACAGGACGCCTAAATAAGAATTTTGTCCGTTTTTGCCGAAAAAAAGTTTGTTTGGTCGAAAAAAAACTTTTGTTTTTTAAGCAATTTTACTTGACTTTTTTACGCAAATCGTTTATTATAATCAAGCGTCGTGTGAGAAGTTCTCCCGAAAGCACGTTCGGGCCTTTAGCTCAGTGGTCAGAGCTGTCGGCTCATAACCGATTGGTCCGCGGTTCGAATCCGTGAAGGCCCACCAAACACGAACATACTCTCCTTATATATATTTTTTGGCCCAATAGCTCAGTTGGTTAGAGCGCCAGCCTGTCACGCTGGAGGTCGACGGTTCGAGCCCGTTTTGGGTCGCCAACGAAAAAAGCAAGTCAATCGACTTGCTTTTTTCGTTTGAAATTTTTTTAACCTTTAACTGCACCGCTCGTAATCCCTTCCACGTAGTAGCGTTGCATACTCATAAACAGCGACACGATAATCGCGCCCACCACCGTTGCGCCTGCGCAAAAAAGAGTGAAGTTATCGTTAAAACTGCTTTTCTCTGCGTTTATCATTTTATATAGCCCCAACGATACTGTATATTTGCTCCGATCGCTGATAATCGTATTTACGAAAATGAAATCGCACCAAGGGGAGATAAACGACGTTAAAACGGTATACACGATAATCGGTTTCGCGAGCGGCATGGTAATTTTCCAAAAAATCGCCAAACGGCTTGCCCCGTCGAGAATAGCCGCTTCTTCCATTGCTTTGGGAATGGTATCAAAAAAGCCTTTGCAGATATAATAGGAAAGCGCGGCGCTGCCCGAATACACCAAAATCAAAGCCGTCAAGGAGTTTGTCAAACTCATTGCCTTTAAGATAAAATAGACGGCAATCATACTCATAAAGCCCGGAAACATACCCAACACGAGTAAGATATTCATAATCGGACGGCGAAGTTTAAAGCGAAGACGAGAAAGCGCGTAGCTGACCATTAAGATAAACAAGGTCGTCAACAGGCAGGAACACGCGGAAACGAACAGCGTATTTAACAGCCAACGGGTAAAGTCCGTTTGTCCGAACAGTCTTGT
>CAJGCN010000003.1 GCA_904501815.1 uncultured Clostridia bacterium | reverse complement strand
GCGTTCACGGTTGCGGATATCGACCTTGATCAATATATTCTCCCCGAAGCAGTGCTTACGATCGGCGACGTTCCTACCTGCGATTACGGTACGCCTTCGACGATGGAAATTCCCGATTCGCTTGATCCCTATCTTCAAAATCACGACGCGTTCTTGCTCCGTAATCACGGTGCGTTGACGGTTGGTTGCAACCTTCAAAAGGCGTTCTTCGTTATGGAAGAAGTAGAATTCAACGCAGTTATCTGCAAGCACGCAATGGATCTTGGCGCAGTGCACGAAATTTCCAACGACCAACTTAAAAAGCTTATGGACCTTCGTAAGAAGATGAATCTTCCCGGCCGTCATCCCGGTTTGGATATCGAAGAAGAAAAAACCGCTTGCAATTGCAGTAAGGAAGAGCTCGTAGAAGCGATTACCCGTAAGGTACTTGCGGCGCTCGGTAAATAAGCAAACAGAGTAAGGAGTTTTTAAAATGGCTATTAACTGGACAGAAGCTCAGATAGAAGAAGTGGTAGCGTCCGTTATCAAGAACCTGAAAGGGGAAGCTCCTGCCGAAGAGTGTAAGAATTGGGACTCCACGCAATATTGCGGGCGTAGACTGATCGGCGTTTACGCGGATATGAACGACGCGATCGACGCGGCAACGGCAGGTTATAAAGCCGTTCGGTCTATGCGTTTGGAAGAACGCGAAAAGATTATTGCCGCTATTCGTGAGCTTTGCAGAACGGAAGCTCCGATTATGGCAAAGCTCGGCGTAGCCGAAACGAAAATGGGCAGAGTAGCGCATAAAACGGCGAAGCATATTTTGGTTGCGGACAAAACGCCCGGCACGGCGGATATCGTCGCGCAGGTCAAAACGGGCGACGACGGACTTACGCTTACGGAAATGGCGCCTTTTGGCGTGGTGGGCAGTATCACCCCCAGCACCAACCCTTCGGAAACGGTTATTTGCAACAGTATCGGTATGATTGCCGCAGGCAACGGCGTGGTGTTTAATCCCCACCCCAACGCGATTGCAACGTCTAACTATGCAGTAGACCTTGTCAACCGCGCTTCGAAAATGGCAGGCGGTCCTGCCGTGCTCGTAGCTTCGGTGGTAAAACCGACCCTTGATACGGCGCAGATTATGTATAAGCACGCAAACATCAGAATGCTCGTTTGCACGGGCGGACCCGGCGTTGTAAAGAGCGTACTTTCGAGCGGTAAAAAAGCAATCGGCGCAGGCGCAGGAAATCCCCCCGTTATCGTAGACGATACGGCGGATATCAAGAAAGCGGCGAAGGACATTATCGACGGTTGCTCGTTTGACAATAACTTGCCTTGTATTGCGGAAAAAGAAGTATTCGCGTTCAAGAATATTGCCGACGAGTTAATTTCGGAAATGCAGAAAAACGGCGCCTATAAAATCAACGCTGAACAGGCGGCTCGCCTTGCTCAAATCGTACTCGTAGACGCGAAAAATCCCAAAACGGGTATCGTGAAAAAGACGGTTAGCCGTGATTGCGTAGGTCGTGATGCGGCGGTGCTTTTAGCGAAAATCGGCGTACGCGTAGGCGAAGAAATTCGTTGTATTATTTGCGAAACGGATTTCGAACATCCTTTCGTACAACACGAATTGATGATGCCTATTCTCCCGATCGTTCGCGTAAACGATATCGACCAAGCAATTGATCTTGCCGTTAAAGCAGAACACGGCAACCGCCATACGGCGCATATGCACTCGAAGAATATCGACCACTTAACGCGGTTTGCCCGCGCGGTGGAAACGACGATTTTCGTGAAGAACGCGCCTTCGTATGCGGGAATCGGGTTCGGCGGTGAAGGACACACTACGTTCACGATCGCAGGACCTACGGGCGAAGGACTTACGAGCGCGAGAAGCTTCACGCGGTATCGCCGTTGCGTATTGTCCGACGGGTTCCGTATTATTTAAGGAAAAAAGGAGAAAAGAAATGGATATTACGTCTTCTCAGGTAGAAAATATCGTCCGCAAAATTCTCGGTGAAATGAGCGTTGGCGGACAAGCGAAGCCGAACGGGAAAATTCCCAAAACGGCGAAAGTGGCTATGCTTACCGCACCTAAGAAAATCGAAGTCAAAGAATTCGAAGTCCCCGCTTTGCAGGACGACGATATCTTAGTCAAGGTAGAAGGTTGCGGCGTTTGCGGTACGGACGTACACGAATGGAAGGGCGACCCGTTCGGGATTATTCCCGTCACGCTCGGACACGAAGGTACGGGGGAAATTATCGCACTCGGCAAGAACGTTAAGTTCGATACGGCAGGCAATCCTATTAAAGTTGGCGACAAGGTCGTCACGAGCGTTATCAGTTGCGGTGAATGTCATATTTGCCGTAATCATCCCGCGAATACCAACCTTTGCGATAAGCAAGGCGTGTTCGGGTTGATTCCGCATAGCGACGGTCAACCGCTTACGGGCTGGTTTGCTTCCCACCTTTTAATCAGGGGCAAGGGCGCGACCTATTTCGTCGTAAACGATTTGGATTTAAAAGAAAGAATGCTTTTAGAGCTTGCTTGCGTTTGCGTACACGCATTGAAGAGAGCGAACACGACGGGGCTTTTGAATTTCAATTCCAAAGTGCTCATTCAAGGTCTTGGACCTGTCGGGCTCGTAATGATCAGCGTACTTCGCGCGGCGGGTATCAATCACATTATCGCAATCGACGGTACGCCTATGCGCCTTGATATGGCAAAGCGTTTGGGCGCGAAAACGATTATCAACTTCAAAGAAGTTCCGTCGCTTGAAGAAAGAGTGAAACTCGTCAAGAGCGTAGCGAACGGTGTGGGCGCAGATTTTGCTTTCCAATGCACGGGTGCGCCTATGGCGGCAAAGGATATCTACGAATATATCCGTCGCGGCGGCGGGCTTTGCGAAATGGGCTTCTTCGTCAACAACGGCGAATACGAAGTAAATCCCCACTTTGCAATGTGCAACAAGGAAATCAATCTCGTTGGGTCTTGGGACTATTCGGCAGACGATTATCCCACGACGATGGCGTTCCTTCGTCAAGCCCGTGAAATGAACATTCCCATCAAGGAATTGATTACGCACACCTTCCCGCTCGACCAACTTAACGAAGCAATGGAAGTCAACGTAGCGCAAAAGGGAATTAAAATTTGCTATGTAGCCGAATAAAAAACGAAGAGGTTAATTATGGCTCTTGGAATGATTGAAGTATTCGGCTTTACGACGTCTATCGTCGTAGCCGACAAAATGGCGAAAGCTGCCGACGTAAAAATCGTAGCGATCGACAAAAATAAACCTGCCGCAGGCGATTCCGCGCAAGTACCGCTCGTCATGGCGATTAAAGCGGAAGGCACGGCAGCGGCGGTGGAAGCGGCGGTAGCCGCAGGGAAAGCAGAGGCGGAAAAAAGAAACCTTTACATTACCCATAAAATTATTGCCCGTCAAAGCGAAGATATCGAATGGTTTGCGCATTTGAACGCGTTGGGCAAAGATAAATTACGTTAAAAAAATAAAAAATAAAAATTTTTAAGGAGAACAAAAATTATGATGGAAGCATTAGGTATGGTTGAAACGAGAGGCTTGGTAGCGGCGATTGAAGCTGCGGATGCAATGGTTAAGGCGGCAAACGTCGTGTTAATCGGTAGCGAAAAGATCGGTAGCGGTTTGGTAAGCGTTATGGTTCGTGGCGACGTAGGCGCAGTGAAAGCGGCTGTGGAAGCAGGCTCTGCGGCGGCTACTTCTCTTGGCGAAGTGATCGCAACGCACGTAATTCCTCGTCCCCACGCAGACGTTGAAAAACTTCTTCCCGCTATCAAATAAGAAAAAAGGAAAAACTTTTTACTATGAAAGCAATCGCTTTACTGGAAGTGCAAGCTATGGTTGCCGCAATCGCGGGGCTTGACGCAATGGTAAAAGCAGCTGACGTAAAGCTGATACACGTAGAAAAACGTCTTGGCGGACGGCTCGTCACGGTCGTCGTGGAAGGGGAAGTATCTGCGGTACAAGCGGCGGCGCAAGCAGGCGCGGCGGCGGCAGCGGAGGTAGGCAACGTAAAATTGTGCGAGGTGATTGCGCGCCCGCACCCCGACGTTATGAAATTCTTAACGACGGGCTAAACGGAATTTTAAAGCTTCGGCTTTGAAAGAAATAAAAGAGTATCAAAAAAATCAGGAGGATACACAAATGGAAGCATTAGGAATGGTTGAAACGAGAGGCTTGGTAGCGGCAATCGAAGCGGCGGACGCAATGGTTAAGGCTGCAAACGTTATTTTGATCGGTAGCGAAAAGATCGGTAGCGGTTTGGTAAGCGTTATGGTTCGCGGCGACGTAGGCGCGGTGAAAGCGGCTGTTGAAGCAGGTTCTGCGGCAGCTACTTCTCTCGGCGAAGTAATCGCAACGCACGTAATTCCTCGTCCCCATGCAGACGTGGAAAAGCTTCTTCCCGCTATTAAATAAGAATATTCGGGCAAGAAATCAACGAAAGGACATAGCCGCAACGCCTAAAACGGCGTTGCGGGAAAGCCTTTTCGCCTAAAAACAGGCAAAAAAGAGTAAGTTAGTGATAAAAAAGGAAAAGTTATGGAATATTCAAACGAACAAATTGCCGCATTAGTTAGAAAAGTTCTTTCCGATATGGAAGGCGTTGCGCCCACCGTCAACAACGGCTGTGGCAACGGCGAAGTTCCCGTCGGCGTTTCTAATCGGCATATTCATCTCACCAAGCAAGATCTCGAAACTCTTTACGGAGCAGGCTACGAGCTTACCCCTTTAAAAGACTTGTCGCAACCCGGTCAATACGCGTGCAAGGAAGTTTTGACGATCGTCGGACCTTCGTTGCGCCCCATTGAAAACGTGCGCGTGTTAGGTCCGCTTAGAAGTAAGTCGCAGGTGGAAATTTCCGCAACCGATTCCTATGTTTTGAAAGTCAAACCCCCCGTGCGCGAATCGGGCAATTTGCAAGGCTCTGCGCCTATTCGTATCGTAGGACCGAAAGGGGTAGTGGAGCTTTCGGAAGGCTGTATTATCGCTAACCGTCATATTCATATGTCGCCCGACGACGCCGTTTGCTTCGGCGTTAAGGATTGCGACACGGTTATCGTCGACGTAGAAGGAAAAAGAAGAACGAGATGGTACGACGTACAGGTACGCGTTCACAAGGATTTCCGCTTGGAAATGCACGTGGACACGGACGACGCGAACGCCGTCGGGATTGGAAACGGCGCGAAAGTAAAGGTCGTGAAGGAGTAATATGTTAAGAGGTATCATTAGAGGTACGATTGTTTCCACCAGAAAACAAGAAACGTTGGTCGGAAGCAAGTTTATGGAAGTTGAAATTATGAAAAACGGCGAATTGACGGGAGAATACGTCATCGCTATCGATAGCGTTGGGGCAGGTATCGGAGAAACGGTGCTTATCACAACGGGCAGTTCCGCACGTCTTGCGTTGCACAACGTCAACGCGCCCGCTGACGCGGTTATCGTCGGAATCGTAGATTAACGTAGAAAACAAGAGAGAAGAAAATGGAACTTAAAGAAATAATGAAGGAAGCCGGAATCGTTGGGGCTGGTGGCGCGGGGTTTCCCGCTTACGCCAAGCTTGCCGACGGCGCGGATACCCTTCTTATCAACGGCGCGGAATGCGAGCCGCTTCTCTATACCGATTATATAATTTTGAAACGAGAAACGCCTATGGTCCTTGCGGGCATTAAGGCGGTTTTGGAGTATGCAAAAATTCCCCGTGCGCTTCTTTGCATTAAAGAGCATACGGCGGAAAAATTGCGCTGGACGGAAGGGCAACGGCTTGCGGAGAATATTTTCGTGAAAGTGCTTCCTAACGTCTATCCTATGGGCGACGAAATCAGCTTGATTTACGAAGCTCTCGGCAGAGCGGTAAAGCCTGGAAATCTGCCCATTACGTCGGGGGTGATCGTCTATAACGTAGAAACCCTTTACAACGTGGCGGCGGCGGTGAAATTCGGCGCGAAAGTGACGATGAAATGGCTTACGATCGGCGGGGATATCGAAAAGCCTATCGTAGTGAGAGTACCCGTTGGAACGCCCGTAGCCGATTTGTTTGAAAAATATCAGATTGTCGTGGGAGAAAATCACGAAGTGTTAGACGGCGGTCCGTCAATGGGAAAATTGATTGACCCCGATACGTACGTGATTTCCAAAACGACCAAAGGGCTTTTGATTTTGCCTTCAAATATCGAAGCGATTGAAAGCAAAAAAATCAGCGTAGAACGCTCGGTTGCGCGCGCGGAAACGGCTTGCTGTCAATGTACGCGTTGCACGGATATGTGTCCGAGAGCGTTGCTTGGATATCCCCTTGAACCGCATAAAATGGTGCGAACGGCAATGGGCGCGGCGACGGTAATGCCCCAAATGGTCATTTCCTCAACCCTTTGCTGTGCGTGCGGGATTTGTGAAAGCCTTGCTTGTAATCAAGGAATTTCCCCCAAAGCGGTGATTGCAAATTATAAAACTTTACTCGCGAAAAACAAACTCCGCTTCGTCGGAAAAGAAGAAGTCGAAGCGCTCCCCGAACGGGACTACCGTATGATCCCGTCCGAGCGTTGGGAAAGCGTGTTAGGCGTTTTGAAATACGATAAAGTAGCGGAATTCGTAGGCGAAACGACGGAGTTTCCCCGCGTGGAAATTGCTTTCCGTCAGCATATCGGCGCACCGTCCGTTGCCATCGTCAAAGACGGCGATTGGGTAGAACGGGGGGATAAGATTGCCGAAAGCGCAGACGGGCTTTCTCTTCCGCAGTACGCTTCGATTAGCGGTAGAGTAATGATAGACGAAGCGAATAAAATTATTATAGACAAGGTAAATTACAATGTTTAAGTCAGTAGGCGTTATCGAACTGAAAAGTATTCCCAAAGGGGTGGAAGCGACGGATGCCGCGCTCAAAAGCGCGGGCGTAGAACTCGTTTCCGCGCACCCTGCTTGTCCTGGTAAATACGAAATGATTTTAACCGGCTCTATTTCCAACGTGACGGCGGCGGTCAACCACGTGTTGTCCCGTTTCGACGGCTACGTAATCGATTCGTCCGTAATGGGCAGAATTGACGAGCAGGTTATCACGGCTTTATTCGGCACGCAGACGACGGCGAAAAAAGGCGCGCTTGGCTTGATTGAAACGTTTTCGGCGGCAACGTCTATTAAAGCGGCGGATATCGCGGTGAAAACGGCAAGAGTGGAAATTTTCGACCTTCGCGTATCGCGCGGTATGGGCGGGAAAGGCGTGGTGCTTATCACGGGCGAAGTTGGAGACGTGACGGCGGCTGTGGAAGCGGGCGCAAACTACGCGAAGACGACGGGTACGCTTTCGTCTACTTCGGTGATTGCCGCACCGCATGCAGACCTTTGGAATCAATTATAAGAAAAAGTAGAAAATAAAGGGATCGTTGGGAGCAACGGACAATGGAAAATATTAAATTCGTCATTGAAAAAAGTGCAAGAATTCAAAAGTTGATAGATTGCTTATACGAAAAAATGCCCGAAATCGAATCGGCGCGTGGCGTACTCGTCACGGAAAGCTATAAAGCGACGGAAGATTTGCCGATTATTCTTCGCCGTAGCGCGGCGTTTGCGTATATTTTGCGGAATATTCCTATCGTCATTCGGGAAGGCGAACTCGTCGTTGGTAGCGCGACGGTGAAACCGCGCGGTTGTCAGGTATTCCCCGAATATTCCTACGAATGGTTAGAAGCGGAATTCGACACGGTATCCACCCGTGCCGCCGACCCTTTTTATATCAGCGACCAAACCAAAGCCAAGCTTCGTGAAGCGTATTCTTATTGGAAAGGCAAAACGAACAGCGATTTGGCGAAATCAAATATGGCGCCTGAAGCCTACGCTGCGTTCACAAAGCACGGTATTTTTACGCCCGGAAACTATTTCTATAACGGTATCGGACACGTTTGCGTGCAGTATGATAAAGTATTAGCGAAAGGCTATCGCGGGATTATTGCGGAAGCGCAAGCCGCGCTTGATAAACTCGACGTTGCGGACGGCGATTACGTGCAAAGAAGTAATTTCTTACACGCGGTAATCGAGTCTTGCGAAGCGGTCGTTGAATACGCGCACAGATACGCGACGTTGGCTGCGCAAATGGCGAAGAAAGAAAACGACCCCGTGCGCAAAAAGGAACTTGAAAAAATTGCGAGAAATTGCGCGCACGTGCCGGAATTTCCCGCAGAAGATTTCCACGAAGCTTGTCAATCGTTCTGGTTCGTGCAACTTTTATTGCAAGTGGAATCGAGCGGTCATTCCATTTCTCCCGGTCGGTTTGATCAATATATGTATCCTTATTATAAAAAGGATATGGAGGCGGGCAAGCTTACCCTTGAACAAGCGCAAGAGCTTATCGATTGCGTATGGGTAAAGCTCAACGATATGAATAAGGTGCGCGACGCTGTATCTGCCGACGGGTTTGCGGGCTACGGTATGTTCCAAAACTTAATCGTTGGCGGACAGGATATTCACGGTATGGACGCAACGAACGATTTATCGTATATGTGTATTGAAGCTTCTATGCACGTGCCCCTTCCCCAACCGTCTATTTCGGTGCGTGTTTGGAACGGTTCACCTGAATCTCTTTTGGTGAAAGCCGCTGCTTTGACGAGATTAGGTACGGGTTTCCCCGCTTATTATAACGACGAAATTATTATTCCTTCCATTATGGCTCGCGGGCTTACGCTCGAAGATGCGCGCGATTATTGTATTATCGGTTGCGTAGAGCCGCAAAAGGCTGGAAAAACGGACGGTTGGCACGACGCTGCGTTCTTCAATATGTGCCGTCCGCTTGAACTCGTGTTCTCGAACGGCGTGGATAAGGGCGTAAAGATTGGTCCTGACACGGGCGACGTGACGAAGATGACTTCTTTTGAAGAATTTTATAACGCCTATAAAACGCAACAAAGCTATTTTATCAAATTGCTCGTGAACGCGAATAACGCGATTGATGCGGCGCACGCAACCCGCGTACCTTTGCCCTTCCAGTCCTGTATGGTAGACGATTGTATTGCGCGCGGAAAATCCTTGCAAGAAGGGGGCGCGGTGTATAACTTTACCGGTCCGCAGGGCTTTGGGATTGCGAATAACACGGATGGGCTTTTAGCGGTTAAACAGCTCGTATTTGACGAAAAGAAGGTGACCATGTCCGAGTTTAAAGCCGCTTTGGAAGCAAACTTCGGCTACGGTATCGAAGGAAAAGCTGCGGAAAGAATCACGAGCGAAATCGCCGTAAGTCTTGCCGAACAAGGGATTGAAGTCAACGAAGACGTCGTGCGGTTGATTTATCGCGAAGTGACGACGGCGGAAGGGCTTGACCCCGTGCAAAAGGCGAGATATCAAGAAATTAAGCGCTTAATCGACGAAACTTGCCCGAAATACGGCAACGATATCTACGAAGCGGATATGTTCGCTCGCGACGTTGCGAATAGCTACACGAAAGAAGTAGAAAAATACACGAACTATCGTGGCGGAAAATTCCAAGCGGGGCTGTATCCCGTTTCGGCAAACGTTCCGCTCGGCGGTCAAACGGGCGCAACGCCCGACGGCAGACTTGCGTTTACCCCTGTGGCAGACGGTATCGGTCCTGCTTCGGGACGGGACGTGAAAGGTCCGACGGCAACGGCGAACTCGGTGGCAAAGCTCGAACAAGGGGTAGCTTCGAACGGCACGCTGTTAAATCAAAAGTTCCACCCTTCCGCGCTTGCGGGTATGACGGGCTTGACCAAATTCGTTGCGCTCATTCGTTCTTATTTCGACCAAAAGGGTATGCACATGCAGTTTAACGTCGTCACGAAAGAAACCTTACGCGACGCGCAAGCGCACCCTGAAAAATATAAAACGCTCGTCGTTCGCGTGGCAGGGTATAGCGCGCTGTTTACAACGCTTTCCAAGTCCTTGCAAGAAGATATTATCAACAGAACGGAACAGGGGTGGTAAGCGGTGAGTATGTACGAAGGGAAAGGCAGAATTTTCAATATTCAACGCTTTTCTATCCACGACGGACCGGGTATACGCACGATCGTGTTCTTTAAGGGCTGTTATATGCGTTGCGCGTGGTGTTGTAATCCTGAATCGCAGGAGTTTGCCGTTCAGACTATGCAAGAAGACGGTAAAGAAAAAATCGTCGGACGGGACGTTTCAGTAGACGATTTAATGCCTGAACTGTTAGCGGATACGCCCTATTATAGAAGAAGCGGCGGCGGGATTACTCTTTCAGGCGGTGAGTTTTTAGGTCAACACGAGTTCGCGCGGGATTTATTGCGTGCGTGCAAAGAAAACGGTTTGCACACGGCGGTCGAATCGACGGCGAACGCTCCTTATGAAAAAATTCAAGCGGTGCTTCCGTTTATCGACTTATATTTAATGGATATCAAGCTAATGGATAGCGAAAAGCATAAGGAATATACGGGTGTAGGCAACGAGTTGATTTTGGAAAACGCAAAAAAACTCGGCGCAAGCGGGGTGGAGCTGATTATTCGAACACCCGTCGTGCCGAACGTAAACGACGATGCAAACTCTATTCGTGCGATAGCGAAATATGCGGCGGAAATCGGCGCGAAAGAATATCATTTGCTTCCTTATCACAGGCTTGGGCAGGATAAATATACTAAGCTTGGTAGGAATTATGCGTTAAAAGAAATACTCCCGCCTACTCAAGAAAAGATGGAATATCTTCTTTCGGTGGCGGAAGAAAGCGGATTAAAATGCCAAATCGGCGGCTAAGCAAAAAGCAGGAGAAAGATTATGGAATTACAAGAAAAAATGAGAATTATTCAAGAACTCGTTCCCGGTAAGCAAATTACGCTTTGCCATATCATTGCAAACCCCGACGACGTTTTGTATTATAAGCTCGGGCTTGACCCGAAAACGGACTATTCCAAGAGCGCGATCGGCGTTTTGACGGTAAGCCCTTGCGAAAGCGCAGTGATTGCGGCGGATATCGCAATGAAGGCTTCGGGCGCAGATATCGGATTCGTGGATAGATTTACGGGTACGCTTATCGTTTCTGGAAGCGTTTCGGCGGTGGAGTCGGCGTTTACGGCAATTCGCGAATATTTCAGCAATAAATTGCATTATTCTTGTTGTGAACTGACGAGAACCTGATTTTTCGGGGCGGAGTAGAATGAAAAAGCTTATTTTAATCGGCAGAGTTGCGGCGGGGAAAACCACGCTTACGCAAGCTTTGCGCGGTGAAGAAATTAAATATTTCAAAACGCAATACGTCAATTACTTGGAAACGATTATCGACACGCCGGGCGAATATACCGAACGGCGAGAAACGAGCGGTGCGCTTTCTTTATACGCGTACGAAGCGGATATCGTAGGGCTGGTGCTTTCGGCAAACGAGCCGTATTCGATTTTTTCGCCTTGTCTTACGAGTATGGTAAACCGCGAAGTAATCGGGATTATTTCAGGGATTGACAAGCCTGATGCGAACGTGGAGCGGGTTAGAAGATGGCTAACCCTTGCGGGGTGCAAAAAGATTTTTCCGCTTTCAGCGATTACGGGCGAAGGCGTTCGGGAATTAGCGGAATATTTAGAAGACGAAGAAGATAGGAAAGCGCGTTTGGCGGCGGAAGCGAAAGCCAAAGCGAAGAAAAAGAAGAAAACTACGAAGGAAAAAATCAATGAGCAAAACGACGGTAATCGCATTTGCGAACAATAAAGGCGGAAGCGGAAAAACGACGACCTGTTCCAACGTCGGGTGCGCGCTTGCGCTGGCGGGGAAAAAGGTGCTTTTAATCGACGGAGATATGCAACTTAATTTAACCCTTTCGTTGTTCGACGAAGAAAAGGCGTTGGAGTTTTCCACGAGCGGGAAAAATATCTATACGGCAATGAAAGAAGAAAAGGATTTATCCGAGTTTATCGTGGAAACGGAATACGAAGGGTTAGATCTCGTGCCGTCTACTTCACTGATGAGTTCTATCGAATTCGATTTATTTTCCAAGTGGCAACGGGAAATTATTTTAAAAAAATGCCTTGAACCCGTTCGCGCGCGCGGATATTACGATTATATTTTAATCGACGCACCGCCTACGCTCGGCGGTTGGGTGATGAATATTATGTGCGCGTCAGATTTCGTGGTGATACCCGTTGAAGCAAGTCCTTGGGGATTGTTTGGGCTTGCAAATATTTTTGAGTTCTGTGCGCAAGTGAAAAATATCGCGCCCAAGCTTGAAATTTTAGGCATTGCGATTACCAAAGCCGACGAAAGAAAAAATTATTTAAAACAAACGATCGAAACGCTTAACGAAACGGAAGGCGTGAGATTGTTTGAAACGTATATTCACGTGGACAGCGCGATCGAATGGTCGCAGGATAACAGTAAGCCCGTCGTAGTATATAAGAAAAACAGCCGTAGCGCAAACGAATATACTAAACTTGCAAAGGAGATTATCAGCTATGCCAATCGGTAAAAATTCTATTAAAAGAGCCGTGAATAATAACGGTTATTCCAACGTAAAGACGACTGCTCCCGATATGGAGAACAGCGAAGTGACAATCCCTACGCCCGTAGAAGTGGCGGAAAAGGTTGCACCGCAAACGGTTAAGGCGAAAAAAACTACTTCTACTGTGAAGAAAACGGCTTGCAAAAAAACGGTGAAACCCGTTGAGAACACGCCTGAAAAAGCAGAAGAAAAGCCCGTGAAAAAAGTTCCCGCTAAAAAGTGCGTAAAAGCGAAGAAATCCGAGCGGGTAGAAATCGGCGGAGAACTTCCCGTTTATTTGCTTTAAAAGATTTATTGAATAAAAAGACAAAAACGCGTGCTAAACGATAGGTTTAGCGCGCGTTTTTTTGAACGGTTTTTCTCGCTTTTTCATACAATAAAGAAAGGGGAGTGTTCCCTTTAAAAGTATTTAAAGGAGTAGTAGGCAAAATGTGCTATGACGATTTTTGCAACCGTTGCAACCCTTGCAACTGTTGTGGCGGTTGTTCTTCTAACAACACGAATAGAACGTATTATTTAATCGGCCCGCGCGGTCCGCAAGGTCCGCAGGGCGAACAAGGCGTTCAAGGGATACAGGGGGAAGTAGGTCCGCAAGGTCCCGTCGGTCCCGAAGGTCCGCAAGGTCTGCAGGGCGAACCTGGTGTTCAAGGGATACAGGGGGAAGTAGGTCCGCAAGGTCCCGTCGGTCCCGAAGGTCCGCAAGGTCCGCAGGGCGAACCTTGTGTTGTCACGCCTGCGGCGGCGGTTGCTGATGCGGTTGTTGCAAGGGCTACGGTAAAAAGCAACGCGTTAAAAATTAACGAACTTCTCGCTGCTTTGCGTGCGGCGGGCTTGTTAGAAACTTAACGCAATAAAAAATCCCGAAGCGAAAGCTTCGGGATTGATTTTACTTCTTAGATTACTCGCCTTTGAAAGGGAGAAGAGAAGCGATTCTCGCGCGCTTAATAGCCGTTGCGAGATGTCTTTGGTGCGCCGCGCACGTACCGCTCATTCTGCGGGGAAGAATTTTACCGCCTTCCGTGATGAATTTCTTCAAACGGTTTACGTCCTTATAGTCGATATCGGTAATTTTCTCTTGGCAGAAAGCGCATACCTTTTTACGGGGCATTTTCTTAAAAACCTTTTTTACGGGTGCTTTTTCTTCCATAATACAATTCTCCTTAGATTATTTTAACCCGAATTAGAAGGGCATATCGTTGTCGTCGTCGATAGGACGGAGAACGGGTTTCTTCTTTGCGGGTTGAGCTGCGCGGGGAGCATCTACTTCTTCGCCGTCGAATTCACCGCTCGCTTTGGGGGTTAAAAATTCAACGTCCTGCACGATAATATCAACCGCGTTGCGTTTAACGCCTTGATTATCTTCGTAGTTGCGAAGCTGAATGCTTCCGCTGACGGCAACTTTGTTGCCTTTTTTGGTATAACGCGCAATCGTTTCAGCCTGTCCGCGCCATGCGGTACAGTTGAAAAAGTCCGTTTGACGTTCGCCGTCTTGAGAAGCGTAGCCTCTGTTGACTGCGATTGCAAAATGACATACAGCTACGCCCGAAGGGGTTTCGCTGAGTTCAGGGTCGCGCGTTAAGTTTCCGATTAAAAATACTTTGTTCATAATTTTCTACTACCTTATCAATTGAGTTTCGTTATCATACGTCTTAACACTTCCGCGTCAATGCCGGCAACACGTTCAAGTTCCACAAGCGTAGCTGCTTCGGCTTCGAACGTCATCAATACGTAGTAAGCTTCGTTCTTGAACTTAATCGGGTACATCGTTTTCTTTGCACCCCACTTGTCCGTCGAAACGACAACGCCGCCGTTCGCTTTTACGATATCTTCGTATTTCGCGATTTCAGCTGCCTTAACTTCTTCCGTAGAGTCGTTGTTAAGCAAATAGAGCATTTCGTACTTAGCCATATTCTTTCACCTCCTGGTCTTATTCGGCGTGCGATCTCCACACGCAAGGTTAAAACGACTATTCAAATAGCCGTATGTAATTATTATATCCCTTTTTTGAAAAATAGTCAACCGTTTTTTAACTTTTTTTAGAAAATCTTTTTTATTTAAGAATTTCTGCCACTTTGTAATGCATCAACGTAAGCAATCAACTCGTCAATGGTTTTATTTGCAATTACGGTGCTTGGTGCAGTTCCAATTAATCCGTCGGTATATAATTGAGAAAGGGTGGCTTTTTTAACGTTTTCTTTCATATTATCAATCATTTCGTTGATATTTTCAAGTAAGTATTCTTGTTCTACGCCGTTTTTCTTCAAGAGATATTTCCAAGTCCCCGTTATATTTCCGTTGCTATCGTAAATTTTATCTTTAAATACCTGTTGCACGGTAAGCTTACTGATAGCGGTGGGAAGCTCGTCGATTTTATGATCGGCTACGTGCTTTAAAACGAAATTGCCGTCTAAACCCGCATCGTCGCCAAGAAAATCACGCACGGACAAGGCTTTGGAAATATCGTCGAGCAACGCTTTATCCCGCGTTAATTGCCCAAGCGTTCGGGAAGTAAACATCACTTTTTTGCCGTTCGTATCAAAAACGTAGTAAAATAACGCTTCGGAATAAGGATCTGCTCCCGTGCTGTCGTCGGTAAGCTCGCTAAAGGGGGCTTTATCGGCTTTTTTCAAATAATATTTATCTCCGTTAGGGTCGGTATAAATATATTCGAACGCGTTGCTTTCCGTATACGGGGCAACCGAACCGTTTTCAATCCAATGCCCATATTCGTCGTAGACTTTTTTATGCGGGTGCTGACAAATTGCCACTCTCTTTTGAAGCATTTGGATATCGTGTGAACCGTCCGCTTCGGTGGTGTAGGAATAATGGACGTCTTGCTTTCCGTAGATAAGGAACATTTGTACCTTATCCTTTTTGGGGTCGGGCTTATAGAAAATGGAAGAAAGCTCGATATTATCCAAAAGATCTTTCCCGCCACCTTCTTTGAGTTCTTTCACGGTATGCGGTTTGCTTCCGTTTTTCATTTGGAAAGCTTCTTTCCCGTCGTTTTTGTCGATTTTTCCGTCGTTATTTACGTCTTTATAATCGAAATCTTTCGCTTCCGTGCCGTACGCAAGTGCGATAATAATTTCGTGGGATTCGGCGTTTACGTCGAGTACCGTCGCCAAGCGCAAGTCGTCGAAAATGGTTTCCGAATTATTTTTTAAATCGTCGATAGTGCGGTAGGAATATTTCTTGCCGTTTTCGTCCGTAAGCCATTCCACAGAATTATCCGCTTTAATTTTAAAATGCGTGTCTTTATACCCGAACGCAAGCGCGTGCAAAAGCTCGTCGGACGAGTTGTCTTCCATTTTTGCGCCGAGCACGGTTGCCAAACGGATAGAATTAAAAATTTCGTCGGAATTATCGCTCAAATCCTTAATCGTGCGCGGGGCGTAGGGTTTGCCCGTCGTTTCGTCTTGAATAAGCCACTTAACCGCCGTTCCGTTAAGCGTATAGTTTTCGTCTTTATATCCATACGCGAGCGCATGCAAAAGTTCGTCGGACGTGTCTGCAATGTCCACGTCTAACGCCGCGCCAAGCTCAATCGCATCAATTAACTTAGTTGCGCCACTACCCGTCAAATCGTTAAGTACCGTCTTTTTATAAGTAATACGGTCGGCGGGTTGTGCCGTAATCGCTTGCGCTTTGGTTTCGTAAGCATACAAAACGCCGTCCGTTTCTTTTAAATAAACGGTCTTTTTATCCTGCGTCAGCGTATACACTTTGTCGCTGTCCGCAACCGCGTTTGTCAGCACCGCTTCGTAATCGTCGTTATACACCGTGCCTTTAAACAGCTTATAAACGACGGGGTTCATTATGAATGTATCGCCGTTGACGGTATAGTGAGAAGACTTTCCGTAGGCAAGAGAAAGCATTACCTTATTATCCGTCGGTTTCAGTTCGAGAACGGACGAGAGTGTAAGCTCGTCGAAAATGGAATCGCTGTCGTCGGTCAGGTCTTTGACCGTGCGTTCTTTGTTGTCGCCGATCCAAACAACGGTATCAGGCGTACCGTCTTTGTTTTCGTCCGTTAAATTATAATGCGTACCTTCTTCTCCGAATGCAAGCGCAAGCATAATCGGGTCAGGCGGATTTTTAGGGTCGGTGTATTTATCAAGCGGGGAAATTTCCAAAAGGGTGGAAAGTTTAATTTCGTCTAAAAGCGCGCTTGCGCCCCCGTCTTTCGTCAAATCCTTAATCGTACGGGGTTTATGGTCGCCTTTCCAAACGACTTCTCCGTTTTCAATATCGTAGTGCGTTCCCTTTTCGCCGTAGGCAAGGGCGAGAATAATCGCGTCGGGGTCGTTTTTCGGGTCGCTGTCGTACGCTTTTTTGATATCGTCTAAACCCACGTTGAAAATAGGCCCTAACTGAATATCGTTAATGAGTGTATCTGCTCCGCTTTTTAAATCCCCGACCATCGTTTTTTTATAAAGATAGGGGAGTGTGCAATCTTCGTTTTCCCAAGCCAAATACGCTCCCGACTTTTCGTCGTATTCCAAATAAAACGCCGTCGTCGAGCCGTCCGTTTCGTCCGTTTCCGAAACTTTGTATACCGTATTCGATATGGATACGGCGCTCACAGCGTTGCCGTCGATATCGTAGAAAGTTGCGTTGTTTTTTGCCATGCCTTTGACGAAAGATTGTTGGCGCATAACCGCTTCGCCGTTCTTTTTATTCCAATCCCAATGCTTGCCTTCGGTGCCGTAAGCAAGGGCGAGCATCATAGCGTTGTCTTCGGTGAGCTGAGAATCGTCAATGAGCAAATCTAAGGGAATATTGTCCATTAAAGCATTGATACCGTCGCTTGCAAAATCCCCGAGCGTAAGCGCGTTTGCGCTTTCGTGCACGATAACTTTGCCTTTTGCGTCGATATGATAATCCCCGCTCTTTTCGTCGTTGCCTTTTTCTCCGAAGCAAATAAACATCATCAATTCTTCGGCGGTGTTCAGGTTGTTCGTGCTTTCCAAAAGCTTACCGAGTTGGAGAGTGTAGAGAATTTCTTCAAACGCCACGCCGAGCACGTCGAATTTGGATTTCATCAGCTTATCGTCGATTTCCTGTTCGGTCATATTCGAGCCGTAGTCTTTAAGGATTTTCGCAAGATTGTCGATTGCGGTGGCTACGGTAGGGGAAATTTCGTTGAGCTTTTCAAACGATCCGCCGTTCTTTTGCATATCGTCGGCAACTTTTTTCAATTCGCCTACGAGCCCGATAACCGTTTGGCTTGCATATTTATCCGTCACGTATTCCTTATAGTCGATATTTGTCCCCGCAAGTTCGTTGACTTTATTGATCGTATCTTTGACGGTAAAGGTAGACGCTATGTAATACCCTGCGCCCGCTACGCCCCCGACGGTGGCGATAATTCCGAATAGAAATCCTAAACCTGCGGCAAGGACTTTACCGCCTACTCCGCCTTTTTTGCGCGGACGCATTCTTTCTCTTTGTCTTGGATTCATTTGTTCGTATTCGTAATCTCTTCTAGGCATAAGCGTTCTCTCTTTTTCCTTTTACTCCGATAGTCTTCTCACGCGTGCGCGCAGGCGAGCAATACTACGGGAGCTTATATTTATTATAGCGTATCTAAAAAAAAATTGCAAGCGTTCCCTGCAAAAAAAACGAAAACGGCGGGAGAAAATCCCGCCGAAAATTTATTTTTTATCGTAGTTTTTCACGATTTTTGGGAAATTATACAAAAATAGGAATTTGCGCTAAGAAAATAACGTCTTTGCGTTCAGCCGCTTCCGCTTCTGCAAGGACGAACGCCTTTTTATGTATAATCCCGCCTGCTTCGATAACGAGTTTTTCTAAGCCTGCAAGCGACGCGCCCGTAGACACTACGTCGTCGATAATCCCAACTTTTTTGCCTTTTAATAAGTCGGAATCGTGCTTGGAAAGATACAGGTGCTGTTCTTTTCCTGTCGTGATAGAAGAATCGATTACGATATCCAACCCGTCTTGCATATACAGCTTTTTCGTTTTTCTTGCAACGGCGTAAAAGCGTTGACCAAGCTCGCGCGCCGTGCAATGCGCAAGCTGTAAGCCTTTGGATTCCGCCGTGATTAAAACGTCGCAATCGGCAAGGTAGGGCGCAAGTTTCTTTGCGCAATGTTCGGTAAGCTCGCTATCGCCGTGCAGGTTGAAAAAGGCGATTTTAATCCCGCTGGGCAGGGGGAGAATAGGAAGCTTAGCTTCAAAGCCTTGAATGTCTACCGCATGAAATTCCATAAAAAACCTCTTAAATCGTATATATTTTATCCAACGAGAATATTGTAGCATATTTTTATAAAAAAGTAAAGGTTTTGCGCAAAATAATCGTAAAATCTTTTTCTTGCGTTTTCGGAAAAGATTTGCGCGGTCGGTTGACTTTTTCGCCCGTTCGTGTTAGAATAATAATAGAAACGCATAAGGAGAGAGCTTTGAGCGAAATTACGGCAATCACTCCGCAGGTAAAGGATAAAACGCGGTGTAATATTTTTATCGACGGTCGGTTTTGTTGCGGACTTACGCTGGAAACGACGGTAAGAAACCGTTTAAAGGTTGGGCAGAATATCACGGTGGAACAGCTCAACGAAATGCAATTAGAAAGCGAAAAGGAAACGGCAATGGATAAAGCTTTGCGCCACTTAACCGCAACCGCAAAAACGGAAAAGCAAATCCGTGATTTTTTAGCAGGGAAAGGCTTTTTGCCTGCCGTTTGCGACTACGTGGTGGAACGGCTCAAAGGGTATAATTTTTTAAACGATAGCGACTATGCGAAAACGTACGCTTCGTTTGCTTCGAAAAAGAAAGGAAGTAGATTGATCCGTATGGAATTGCGCGCAAAAGGAATTGACGAAAACGAAATCGACGGGGCAATCGGCGAAATTTCGGTGGACGACGAGTTGGAAACGGCGAAAATCCTTTTAGAAAAATATCTGCGCGGAAAACAAATCGACGGGCTGACTTTGCAAAAAGCTTGTCGATACTTGCTTAGTAAAGGCTTTGCCTACGAAACGGTGAAAGACGTGATAAAAGAACTTGGAGAGATAGAAGAAGAGTAAAACGGGGCAGGCAGGTACGAGATGAATAAAGAAATAATCGTGCGTTTAGAAGAAGTAAGCTCAACGCAAACGCATGCAAAGGCGTTAAGAGAACAAGGAAAGCCTGTCGTCGTTATTGCAAAAAGGCAAACGGGCGGACAAGGCACAAAAAACAGAAGCTTTTCTTCAAAAGAAGGCGGGCTGTATTTTTCTAAACTTTCCTTCTACGAGAATTTTTCGGCAAAAGACGCTTTTAAGTTGACCCAACGGACGGCGGTTGCCGTTTGTAAAACGCTTGAAGACTACGGGTTTGCGCCAAAAATCAAATGGGCGAACGACGTATTCGTAAACGAAAAAAAAATATGCGGGATTTTGATTGAAAATACCTTTTCGGGCGCAAAGCTTTTAAGTTCGGTCATAGGGGTTGGATTAAACGTAAACAATGCGTTGCCGAGCGAATTAAGCCAAATCGCAACGACGATGCAAGCGGAGCGCGGTGTAGCGTTTGACCTTCAAGAAGTGGAAAAGCGTTTGTTGGTTTATTTAAACGAAGAATTTTTTGAAGAAGACTATCGCGTGCGGTTAGGCTGGATAGGGGAGCAAGTAGCGTTGGAATTTTCAAATGAACGCGTACACGCCACCTTGCTTTCCGTCAACGGGCGCGGTGAGTTGGTGGTGAAAATCGGGGGAGAAATCAAAGAAATCGCGGCGGGGGAAATTTCTCTGCGCGTAAACGAAAGATAACGGAAGAAGTACAAGGAGAAACAATGAATTATATACTCACGAGCGAAGAAATGCGGGAAGCGGATAAATATACGATAGAGCGTTTGGCTACGCCGTCGTTATATTTAATGGAAAAAGCAGGACAAGCTCTTGCCGACGAAGCCGAACGCCTTGCGCCACGCGGAAAAATCGTATGCGTGTGCGGCGGGGGGAACAACGGCGGGGACGGGTTCGTTTGCGCTCGAATACTCTTTAAGCGGGGACGGGACGTAGTTGCCTTGTACGTTGCGGAAAAATCTTCTTCCGAATGTGAGATTAACCGCGCGGAATTTGAAATGCTCGGCGGGAAAGTCAAAAAAGAATTGCCGTCGGGTAAAATTTCTTTGATTGTGGATTGTTTGTTCGGAACGGGATTTAAAGGGGAATTAGAAGGCAAATTCGAAGAAATAGCGCAAGCGGTCAACGCGTGCAAACAAAAGGGCGTAAAGGTGCTTTCGGCGGATATTCCGTCGGGCGTGAACGGCGATAACGGGCTTGCCGCTCGTTCTGCGATTAAAGCAGACGAAACTTTTTGCTTAGGCGAATATAAAGCGGGCGTGTTTGTTGGCGACGGACCTGATTTTTCGGGTAAAGTACGCAAAACGGATATCGGCATCACTTTACCGCGCTTACAGGAAGACGAAAACGCCTACGCCTATTTGGCGGACAGGGCGTACGTGAGAGAATTATTGCCTAAGCGCAAACGCAATTCGCATAAGGGTACGTACGGGAAAACGGCAATCGTGGGCGGTAGCGCGCGTTATTCGGGCGCGCCGTATCTTTCGGCAATCGCCGCTCTTCGCGGTGGCGCGGGCTACGTTTGTTTGTTTTTGCCGGAAAAGATTTTGCCTGCGTATTATTTGCGTGCGCCCGAGTTGCTTTTGGAAGGCATTTCGAAAGGAGCGCAAATCGTATTCGAAGAAGAGAATTTTGAAAAGCTTTTGTCTTTTGATAGCGTTGCCTTTGGTATGGGCGCGGGAATAAGCGCGGAAATTTGCAAAGGCGCGGCGTATTTAATTGAAAACTACGAAGGGAAGTTAATTCTCGATGCCGACGCGTTAAACTCTCTTGCTAAATATCAAAAAGAAGGTTTAGAACCTCTGTTTGCCCGCAAAAAATGCGAAATATTGATCACTCCGCACGTGAAAGAATTCTCTCGGCTCACCGATCTTACCCCGACGGAAATTTCCGCAAGCGGTCTTTCGGCTTCCAAACCATTCGCTAAGCGAATGGGAATCACCGTTTTATTAAAAAACGCCGTTTCGGTGATTACCAACGGCGAGAAAACGACGGTGAATATTACGGGTACTTCCGCCCAAGCGAAAGCGGGGAGCGGGGACGTGCTTTCTGGGTTGATTGCAAGCCTTTGCGCAGAAGGTCTGTCCGTGTTTGACGGAGCAGCGCTTGGGGCGTATCTGGCGGGCAAGGCTGCGGAATACGCCGTAAACTCTACGGGGGAATATTCCTTGCTTGCGTCGGATACGGCAAGTCGGCTTGGCGAAGCTTTTTTACGGCTCGCGACCGAAGATACGAACGACGACGGCAACGGCGAGTAAAAGGCAACCGCTGACGAGATAATAATAAGGAAAGGGCGTGAGCAAAGAAGTGAGCAAAACGAGCGCACCCGCCGTTAAAAAACGTTTGCTGTTGCTTTTGGAAAAACACAGGGTGAATTGCCGTTTTTTCTTTTCGGAAAAACTTTCTTCTCCAAAATATTTTTCGGGCAAAGCGTTTTCCTTTTTTAACAGAGAGTAAACTTCCGTGCCGACGAGCACGCGCACGCCAAACCGTTCGCAAAGCCGTTTGCTTTCGGACGTTAAATCGTTGCAATAAAGAATTTTCGGTTTATCGCTGTGTCTTCGGATAAACGCGCCGAGCCGATCGGGGGGGAGCGGGTCGAAACGGAAATCGACGAGCGCGATTTCGTCCGTCGTTTCCACTACGCCGTTTTTAAGCTCTCCGCACAGCCGACTGCAAAAAAATTCCTGTTGTTTGCGGTGGGGCAATAAGGAAAGATGTAAGAGTAGTTTTTCTTTTTCCTTTTCGTCGGATTTCTTCAAGAAAAACTTTTTGCGCTTATCGCTTAAATACCCGCCGACGGCGAACGTAATCGCGGTGGCAAACGCCGTCGCGAGAAAGAGTGCGAGAAAAAATTTTAACCGATAATACCGCAAAATACATAAAATTGCGATAAAGGTTAAAGAAAAGGTAAATACTAAGTCAGAAATAAAAGCCGATTTTTTCATATTTTAATTTTTGACCGTTTTTCCCGTTTATAAACTTGTAAAAACGAAAAATTTATAGTATAATAGAAGAAAAACACAGTAAAAAACCAAAAAGGAGAACCGTTTTGAAAAATATCGGTATATTCGGCGGTTCTTTCGACCCGCCGCACAGCGAGCATATCTCGCTCGTGGAACAAGCGATAAAAAGTTTAGAGCTTGATAAAGTTTATATCGTTCCTGCGAATATTCCGCCACATAAAAAAAATAAATCCCTTTCGTCGGATAAAGATAGATTAGAAATGTGTAAGCTTGCTTTTTCTTGCTTGCCGTGTGTGGAAATTAGCGATTACGAGCTGAGCGCAGGCGGAGTGAGCTATACCTATTTAACCTGTCGGTATTTTAAAGAAAAGCACCCTGAAAGTCGATTGTTTTGGTTTGTGGGAACGGATATGCTACGGGATTTTCCAACTTGGAAAAAACCCGAAGAAATTCTTTCAAACGCAACGCTTGCCGTGTGCGCAAGAAACGAAGAACAAGGCTGGATAAAAAAGGAAACGGAGAATTTTGAAAACCGTTTTGGTCAAAAATTTTCTTTAATCGATTATCAAGGCAAAGACGTTTCTTCCACGCAAATTCGCGTTTTGGCGGGGACAGGTATGGATATAACGGATTATACGGGCGAACCGGTTGCCGAATATATTCAAAATGCAGGGCTGTATGCAATCCCTTTTGCGGATACTTCTTTATCTTTCCAAACGAAAAAACGCAGAGAACACAGTATTCGAGTGGCAATGCTTGCGGCAAAGCGGGCGCTTTCTTTAAAGATTAGCGAACGCAAGGCGATTACCGCTTCTCTTTTTCACGATTGCGCGAAAAATATGTCCCCTGATTCCCCTTGTTTTTCGGACTTTCAAATGCAAGGCGTACCCAAACCCGTTTGGCATCAATACGCAGGCGCGTATCTTGCGGAACATTTGTTTGGAGAGAAAGACGAAGAAATTTTAAACGCCGTTCGTTATCATACGAGCGGACGGGAAAATATGACTATACTTGAAAAGCTGATTTTTCTTGCCGATATGCTCGAAGAAGAACGGGATTTTCCAAGAGTGGACGAGCTTCGAAAACTATTTTGGCAAGACGATACGCTTGACGAATGTATGCGCGTAGCGTTAAAAGAAACGCTATTGCATTTACAAAATAAAGGTAGCGAGATTTACCCGCTTACCCAAAACGCTTACGAATATTATCAAAAAATTAAAAATAAACGGAGAAATAAAATTATGTCGGAATTTACGAGCAGAGATTTAGCAATCGCGGCGTGCAAAGCGCTTGCAGACAAACGCGGTAAGGATATCGTAGTGCTTAGCGTGCGTGAAAAAACCACCCTTTGCGATTATTTCGTAATCGCGAGTGCTTCGAACGCGCCCCAAATTCGCGCGATGGGTGAACGGGTGGAAGAACTTTTAGAAAAAGAACACGGAATCGTGCCTACGCGCACGGAAGGGGTTCGCGACGGGCGTTGGGCTGTGGTGGACTACGGCGACGTAATCGTGCATATCTTCCACGACGAAACACGGCTTTTTTATCACTTGGAAAGATTATGGCAGGACGGTAGCAATTTAGAACGCTTCAACGAAAAAACGGAAGAATTAGAAAGATAAACAAGAAAAAACCAAATTTATTTAAAGCGAAATTCTTTCGGCTCGCTATAGCTGGATTTCGGCGGTTTTTTCTTCTTTTCCACGATATAATAAACGGGCTCGGGCGTTTTTTGCTCGGGCTTTTTTTCTTGCTCGCTTTCCCCTTTTTGCGTGGTGGGGGGCGGGGATTTTTTGGCGCGTACCGTTTCGTCGTAGCCACGCTTAGCAAGTTTGAGTAAATGTACCGTAAAAAAACAAAAACCAAAAAGCAGAACGAGAAAAATCCCCCCGACGGCAATCGTGTTTAACAAATAAAAAGTATTCATAGGGAAAGTATACAAAAAAACGCTTGTCATAACTTGGCTGAAATGGGAATAAACGGGCTCGTTTTGTCGTATACTCGAAGTATGGAAAAAAGCAAAGAACAATCGGATGTGAAAACCGTAGAAACAAAACAGACGGGAATTCTTCTTTCAGACAGCGAAGCGGAAGAATACCGTAATTTCAAACGCCAAAAATATATTTCCGCCGTCAACGAAAATATTAAAAAGGTTTGTTTGGATTTGACGGAATTAAACAGCGTTCAAGAAATAAGCGAGCTTTGCGCGCTTGCCAAAAAACATTCTATCGCCACCGTAAGAACGACGCCCGATAGAATGTGCGCCGTGCGAGCCGCGCTTTCAGAAAGCCAAACGAAAATTGATCTATTACTCGGTGGAACGGGAAAAACGCTTTTAAAAGTTAAAGCCTACGAAGCGAAACTGTGCGTTCGCGGCGGTGCGGGGGAGTTGACCGTGATGCCGAACCCTGCTTTTTTAGAAGCGGAAAAACTCACCGAATTAAAAAAAGAACTCAAAAAAATCTTAAAAAAAGCAAAAATAATTCCCGTCAAAGTGTTTATTACCAAGCAAGGGGAGTTGCCTAAACTTTTTCGTTTGTCAAAACTTTTAAAAGAGCTGGGCGTTGGTATGTCCGTGCCTTATTTTCTTGGAGTGGAAAGAATAAAGCTCGACGATAAAACAGGTAGCTTTTTTGAAGTGCGCAACGTGGAAACGGCGGCGGAATATCAAAAAATGATAGGGGCAGGTGTGGAACGAATACAAACTTCTCATCTTGTGGAAATTTACGCTGAACTTATAAAAGAAGCGGAAAACTACTCCTTTTCTGTTCCCGTTGCGGAAGTGAAAACGATGGAAAGGGTAGAGAGCGTTGCAACGGCTCAAAAAACAGAAAAAGAAGCAGAAGCGCCCCTGTCCCCGCCCTTACAGCCTTCTTTACAGGAAGAAAGTTTGCAAAAAGCCGAATCCTATCGCGCCCTTTTGGAGAATAAAGAAGAATAATTGACACCGCGTGTTCGCACGCGGTTTTTTCTTTGGGAAAGCATACGCGGGAGACGAAAGAGAATATAATAAAGGTATGAAAAGAATCACCGATAAAACGGCTTTCGTAGCCCTGTTTCTCACTTTCGTGCTGTTCGTTGTCGCTCTTTCTCTTTCGTTTACGGCGTTAAACTCCGCCGTACCCGTGTTTGCATTGAAAAACAAACTGACCGTCGTGCTTGATGCGGGGCACGGCGGGATTGACGGCGGAGTAGTCGGGAAGAAAACGGGGATTAAAGAAAGCGATTTAAATCTTTTAATTGCCTTAGATCTCAAAGAAATTCTTTTAGATGCAGGCTTTAAAGTGGTGCTTACCCGAAAAACGCAAGCAGGGCTTTACGACACGGCAACGAAGGGATTTAAACGCCGAGATATGCAAAAAAGGAAAGAAATTATCGAAGAAGCCAAGCCAAACTTGGTGCTTTCTATTCATCAAAATTACTATCCGTCGTCGTCCACGCGGGGCGCGCAAGTGTTCTATTCGCATAATCATTTGCAAGCCAAAGACTTTGCCAAAGCTTTGCAAGGGAATTTAAACGCCCTTTATAAAAGCGTGGGCGCAAAACCGAGAACGGAGCATACGGGGGAATACTATATGCTCGAATGTACGCCCTATACGTCTGCAATCGTCGAATGTGGATTTTTGTCTAACCCCTACGACGAAACTCTTTTAAATAAAGAAGCATTCCGCCGTAAACTCGCTTCTGCGCTGGCGGCGGGGGTGATAGAATACGTGGAAAACCAAGCGCCTTGTGCATAAAGCGTAGGCGCAGAAAACACGGAAGAAATAACAAAAGAAGGCTTTAATCGCTTGTCATTTTTCTTCGCGTGTGCTATAATAATAGTGTATTTCAAAAGGGGGAGTAGGCAATGTTTGGTTTCGACGAAAAAATCGAGCGCGCGCAAGCAAAACTTTTAAACCCCTTAGTGCTTGCGTTCGTGGGCGACGCGGTCTATTCGTTATACGTTCGTAAACGGCTGGCGTTTCAAAAAGAAGGCAAATTGTCCGAACTGCAGGCAACGGCTTCGAAGCTCGTTTCCGCAAACGGACAAAGCGAGTTTTTAAACAAGGTATTGCCCCTTTTAACGGAAGAAGAAGCGGAGATTTACCGTCGCGGGCGCAACGCGAAAAAAACGACGAAAAGCAAGAATGCTTCGGCAGTCGATTACAACCGTTCGACGGGCTTTGAAGCGGTCGTGGGATTTTTATACGTAGCGGGGGATACGGCGCGGTTGGACGAGCTGTTTTCTGTAGCGGAAGAAAGTTTGTTTCAAGTGGAGAGCAAACCCGCCGTCTTTAAACCGATTAGATAAAAAGGATATAGGGAAGTTATATGAAAACGGAAGGTAGAAACGCCGTAGGCGAGCTTTTAAAAACGAATAAGCCTATTGATAAACTTATGATAGAAAAGGGCGCGCAAGGCTCGCTTGCAATCCTTTTTGCGGAAGCGCGCAAAAAAAATATTCGCGTACAGTTCGTAGACCGTAAAGTTTTGGATAAAGAAAGCGAAACCCGTCGTCATCAAGGGGTTATCGCGTTTACGACGGACTACGAGTATTTCGATCTCGACGAAATTATCGAAAATAAAAAAGAACCCGAAAACGGGTTTATCGTTCTTTGCGACGGCATTGAAGACGTGCATAATTTAGGGAGTATTTTAAGAGTAGCCGAGTGTGCGGGCGCAGACGGCGTAGTAATTCCCAAATCGGGTAGCGCGTCGGTGACGGAAAGCGTCGTGCGGATTTCCGCAGGGGCGGCGGAGCATATAAAGGTTGCGAAAGTGGCAAATCTCAATCAAGCGATTGAGAAATTGCAAGCAAACGGGTATTGGGTCTACGCGCTCGAAGCGGGTGGCGAAGATATCTACGCGGAAAATTTCAAAGGACACGTCGCGCTCGTCGTCGGCGGGGAAGATAGCGGGGTAAAACGCCTTACGAAAGAAAAGAGCGATAAGATTTTATCCATTCCTTTGCAGGGCAGAGTAAATTCCTTGAACGCTTCGGTTGCGCTCGGAATTGCTGCGTACGAAGTGGTTCGCAACCGTTTGGGGCGGTGAGCGAAATGGCAATAGAAACCCAAAAAAAACGGAGCGACGAAGAACTCGTTCTCCTTTCGAGAAAGGGGGATAAGCAGGCGACGGACGAGCTGTTGCTTCGCTACGTCGGCGCGGTGCGTGGCCGTGCGCGCGGATTTTTTCTCGTCGGCGGGGAAACGGAAGACTTAATCCAAGAAGGTATGATGGGGTTATACCGCGCAATCGGGGATTATCAAACGGACGGCGGGGCGAGCTTTAAAAGCTTTGCGCATCTTTGCATTAACCGCCGTATTATCGACGCCTTAAAATCCTACGAGCGTAAGAAAAACGACCCCCTTAAAAATTACGTTCCCTTATTTTCAGGGGAGTGGGAAGACCCTACTTTAAGCCCCGAAGAAGAAGTCGTAGGCAGGGAATCCCGCCGAGAATTTATGCGGGCTATGAGTGGCGCGTTGTCTGATTTTGAATTCCGCGTGATGATTATGTATATGAACGGAACGTCTTGCTCAGAAATTTGCGAAACGACGAATAAAGACCCGAAAAGCGTGGACAACGCAATTCAACGGGGTAAAAATAAACTTAGAAATATTTTAACCAAATGAGAATAAAGGAGAAAAGAATGGCGTATTTGGCCTTATACCGTACTTTTCGGCCTACCGATTTAAACGGGGTCGTACGGCAAGAACATATCGTGACGGTTTTAAAAAACCAAATCCAGACGGGCAGAGTTGGGCACGCCTATCTTTTTTGCGGTCCGCGCGGTACGGGGAAAACGAGTATTGCCAAAATTTTTGCCGCTGCAATTAACTGTGAAAATCCCGTTGACGGCTCTCCTTGCGGGCGTTGCGCAACTTGTCTTGCGCTCAAAGACCCGTCGAACTTAGATATTTCCGAAATCGACGCCGCTTCGAATAACGGCGTGGAAGAAATGCGTGATTTGCGCGAAAAAGTGCAATATCCCCCCGTTTCGGGAAAATATAAAGTATATATTATCGACGAAGTACACATGCTTTCGACGGGTGCGTTTAACGCACTTTTGAAAACGCTTGAAGAACCGCCGGCGCACGCGGTGTTTATTCTCGCCACGACGGAAGCGCATAAAATCCCCGCTACGATTTTATCTCGCTGTATGCGTTTCGATTTTAAACTTATTCCGGAAGAAGATTTGGAAAACCGTTTAAAATTCGTGTTCGACGAAATCGGCAAGGCGTACGAACCCGAAGCCGTTTCCGCCTTAGCGCGCGCAGGCGCGGGAAGCGTACGCGATATGCTCTCGCTCGCGGATACTTGTCTTTCCTATTCTACGGGGAAATTAACGTATAAAGACGTAATCGCCGTAATCGGCAACGCAGATTCGGAAAGCGTGTATTCTTTATTAAAAAGCGTACTTTCAGGAGATGCAGGCGAAGCCTTTTCCAAAGCGGAAGAAATGCTCTTTTCGGGCAAAAGCGTGGGTATGCTTTTAAAGGATTTAATGACGGGGCTGAACGCTTGCACGATAGCAAAAACTTGTAAAAACGCGCAAAAGCTGTTGGGTTTGCCGAATGCTGACTTTGCGCTTTGTAAAAATATTGCCGACCAAACGGACGGCAGAGTGCTTTTGAGAGCGACGGAAATTTTTGCAAAAGTCGAGCCCGATTTAAAATACTCCGCTTCTCCGCGCGTGTTATTTGAAACGGCGATTTTAAAGGCGAGTATGCCCCAAACGGAGAGTTCCCCCGACGCGCTTTTATCTCGTATCGCCGTTTTAGAAAAGAAACTTGCAGAAGGGGTATTCGTGCAAAAGCAAGGGGACAGGGTTGAGACGAAAGAACAAACGCCTGTGGTAGAAACACCGCCTCCCCTTGAAGAGCCCGTATTCGAACCCGTGTACGAGCCTACGCCCCCGCCTGCGGTAAAAACGGTAAACACACCAGCGCAAACGGAACGAAAAGATGTGAAACCCGCGCCGTCTGGTGATGCGAAAGCGGTGTTTGGAACGTTCTTGCGTACCCTTCGAAGAACGGGCAGAAACGGTGTGCTGTTCACGATTTGTATGGATTTGGACTACGAATACGACGGGGACGTGTTCGTGTTG
>CAJGCN010000002.1 GCA_904501815.1 uncultured Clostridia bacterium | reverse complement strand
TGAAAATTTTTTTCGTTCAAACGCTTGAAAAATGAAAAGAAATATAATATAATGAGAATACCAATCGGTAAGACAAGACCCAACGTTTTATCGAACGGCAAAAAATCTAACGTTCTAAGGGGGACAAACATTATGGGTATCAAAAGCGAAAACATTCGTAATATCGCGATTATCGGGCACAGCGGCGAGGGGAAGACGACGCTTTGCGAAGCAATGCTTTTTAACGGTGGCGTAATCGACCGTCAGGGCAAGGTGCTTGACGGCACGACCGTTTCCGATTTCGACGAACTCGAACGCGCAAAGAAAATGTCAATGTATACGTCGTGCAGTCATTTGACTTGGAAAGACGTGAAAATAAATCTGCTCGATTTACCAGGCTTTTACGATTTTGAAGGGGAACGCCAAGAAGGCTTGCGCGCGGCAGGCGGTGCGCTTCTCGTAATCGGCGCGAACGGCGTAATTCCTATCGGCGCGGAAACCGTCGTGGAGTATTGCTTAAAGCTCGGCAAACCGCTGATTATCTTTATTAACGGTATGGATAAAGAAAACGCCGATTATTTAGGCACGGTGCAAGCGCTTCGCGATAAATATCACGGCAAACTCGCGCCTATTCAAATCCCGATTATGGAAAACGGGAAAATGCAGGGCTGTATCAACGCGCTCCAAGAACGCGCGTATTTGTTCAAGGAAGGCGGACCGCAGGAAATTGCTATCCCCGACGAGCTGAAAGACCAAGTCGAAGAAATGAAAGCAAGCCTTATGGAAACGGCGGCGGAAAACGACGAAGTCTTGCTCGATAAATATTTCGAATCGGGCGAACTTACCCGTGAAGAAACCATTCAAGGGATTCGGCTGGGTATCGCTTCCGTCAATACCATTCCCGTTATGGCAGGCTCTGCGCTCCAAAATCGTGGCGTTATCAACCTGTTAAACGAAATCGTCACCTATATGCCGCAAGCCCGTGAACGCGCGCATATTCTCGCAGAAGACGTAGCAAGCGGTAAAGTCGTAGACGTTGTCACGAAAGAAAACGCACCGTTTGCGGCGCAAGTGTTTAAAACGGTGGTAGACCCGTATTCGGGAAAACTTAGCTATTTAAAGAGTTTTCGCGGCACTTTAAAGAGCGGTTCAACCATTTGGAACGCAAATACCGAACAAGAAGAACGTATCGGGCAAATCTACGTGCTTCGCGGTAAGAAAATGGAAGCGGTAGAAGAATTGTCGGCAGGGGATATCGGCGCGGTCAATAAGCTTAGCAACACGAACACGGGCGACACCCTTTGCGATCCGAGCGCAAAAGTGCGTTTCCCCGCTATTCGTTTCCCGAAACCCACGCTGTTTATGTCCGTCACGTCGGAAAAGAAAGGCGAAGAAGACAAGGTGTTCGCCGCGCTCAATAAGCTCAGCGAAGAAGATTTGACCTTCTCTGTGGAGAAAAATACGGAAACGAGCGAACTCTTGCTCGGCGGTCAAGGCGACACGCAACTCGAAATGCTCGTAAAACGCGTCAAAGCCCGCTACGGGGTGGACGTCAAGCTCGCTACGCCGAAAATCGCTTATCGCGAAACCATACGGGGCAAAGCGGATGCGGAAGGCAAGCACAAGAAACAATCGGGCGGACACGGACAGTACGGGCATTGTAAGATTCGTTTCGAACCGTGCGAAGAAGAATTTATCTTTGAAGAAGAAGTCGTCGGCGGGGCAGTACCCAAGAACTATTTCCCTGCCGTTGAAAAAGGCTTGCGCGAAAGCATGGAACACGGTCCGCTTGCGGGTTATCCCGTCACGGGCGTGAAAGCGGTGCTTTACGACGGAAGCTATCACGACGTAGACTCTAACGAACTTTCCTTTAAAATGGCGGCGGCGATTGCCTATAAAGAAGGCTTAAAGAACGCAAAACCCGTATTGTTAGAACCTATTCACCGCTTAAAGATTGCCGTTCCGAGCGATTATTTGGGCGACGTTATGGGCGATATCAACAAGCGTCGTGGGCGCATTATGGGTACGGATAACGAAGGCACGACGTCGATTATTACGGCGGAAGTTCCCCTTGCGGAAATTATGACCTACACAATGGAACTTCGCTCGTTGACGCGGGGTAGCGGTAAATTCGTTTCCGAATTTTTAGACTATGAAGACGTACCGCCTATGCTCGTAGACGGTATCGTGGCGGCGGCAAAGACTGCCGAATAATCCACGCGAACGGTCAAAGGAGTATTTTAAACGCGCGCAAAAGTTTTTTCCTGCTTTCGGCTTTAAAGGTTGCGCCGCGTTGACCGAAAGCTCTCTCCCCCTTACGCGGCGTATCGGAAGTCCTTCGAATCCCCCTTCGAAGGGCTTCTTTTTTGCTTGCGAAATGCAAAAAAGTATGCTATAATATTTTTATGGACTTAATGGCTTATAAAAAATTTTACGACCGTCAAGCCGCTTTTTATCAAAGGCACGCTTGGGCAAAACGTACGCTTATCGTTATGAACTACGCGCTAACCGCTTTCGTTTTTATAGCGTATTTGGCTTTGCTCGTTTTGCGCGCGGTACATAAAGAATGGTATGCGTTAGCGTTAGGCGTAGCGTTGCCCGTCGGCTGTTTTTGCGCGGTGTTTTTGCTTCGGGAACTGTTCAAAAGAAAACGCCCGTACGATCCGTCGGGGGCAGGGATACAGCCCTTATTTCAAAAATTGCACGGCTCGGACAAATCCTTTCCGTCCAGACATACCGCAATGGCGTTTGTAATCGGCGGGGTGTGGTTGCCTTTTTGTTTGCCCGTTGGTGTAAGCGTAGGCGTAGCGGGATTGTTGCTTGGGTATATTCGATTTACGGCGGGATTGCATTACCCGACCGATATACTCGGCGGAATATTCGTCGGCGGACTGTTCGGCTGTTTGATTTTTGCCTTTTAAAGGAGAAAGAGTATGAAAGAAAATAAACTAATTTATCTCGACCACGCGGCAACCACACCGCTTGATAAAGAAGTCTTTGAAAAAATGACCCCTTATTTTTGCGAACAATTCGGCAACGCCGATTCCCCGCACGCCTTTGGGCGCAAGTCTATGCTTGCGGTGGATAGCGCGCGCGATAGCGTGGCGAGTTTACTCGGCGCAAAGCCGTCGGAAATTTATTTCACGTCGGGTGGAACGGAAAGCGATAACTGGGCGATTTTAGGGGGTGCTTACGCGAAAAAACGGGAAGGCAGAACCCGCGTTTTACTTTCGTCTATCGAACACCACGCTGCGCTTTCGGCGGGCGAACGCTTGCAAAAGCAAGGCTTTCAAGTGGAATATTTGCCCGTAAACGAAGGGGGCAGGGTTGCGTTGAGAGAAGTGGAAAGCCGTTTGGGCGACGACCTTGCGCTCGTTTGCGTCATGGCGGCGAATAACGAAACGGGGGTTTTACAGCCCGTAAGCGAAATGGCAAAAACGGTAAGGGCAAGCGGCGCGCTCTTTTTCACCGATTGCGTACAGTTTGCGCCCTATCGGAAAATCGACGTCAAAGAACTTGGCGCAGATATGCTCTCTTTTTCTGCGCATAAATTTTTCGGACCGAAAGGGGTGGGCGTTTTGTATATTCGCGACGGGGTGAGAATAGAAAAACTCGTCGGCGGGGGAGAACAGGAACGCGGACTTCGCGGGGGAACGCTCAACGTTCCGTCCGTCGTCGGCTTAGCGGCGGCGTATGAAAAAACCGTTCGGTCTTTGCAGGAAACCGAACGAAAGCTTTCAGAACTTAAAACCCGTTTTTTGCAAGGAATTTCCGTGCTTGACGGCGTGAAAATCAACGGCGACGTCGAAAACGCCTTGCCTGCCCTTTTGAATTTGCGCGTAGACGGCGTAGAGAACACCGCGTTGCTTTTTAATATGGACTTAAAAGGAGTTGCGATTGCGGCTGGCTCGGCTTGCGCGAGCGCGTCGGTCAAACCCAGCCACGTGCTTTTGGCGCAAGGGCTTAGTGAAGAAGAAGCCAAGTCCAGCGTTCGTATCAGCTTCGGAAAAGACAATACGGCGGAAGAAATTGACCGCGCTTTAGAGATATTCGTGGAAACGGTGCAAAAGCTCCGCGCGTTAAACGCGGTAAAAAATTCCTAAAAAACCGTTAAAATCCTTTGCGTAATCCTTTACTAATTGCAAAATTTATGTTATAATATTCCCAGAAAGAAAATCGGAGGTAGCAATATGGCACACGTAATTAACAACGAATGCGTAGCTTGCGGCGCTTGCGCGGAAACCTGTCCCGTAGGGGCGATTTCGCTCGGTCCTGACGGAATCTACGTTATCGACGATACCTGCGTCGATTGCGGTGCTTGCGAAGACGGATGTCCCGTTGGCGCAATCAAAGCGGAATAAGTAAAAACCAAACGAAAAAAAGGAAAAGGGTTTCGGGATTGCCGAAGCCCTTTTCCTTTACGCGTAGCTTACTAAAAAATGAACCTTCCCGCGACGGGGAAGGTCGCGGGAAGGCGACGATGCGTTATCGCTGAGCTTTCAAAGCGGCGCGTTTTGCGTTAATTCGGGAGACGGCTTGCTCGGCGGCGGCAGAAAGAGCCGTAAGCTTCTTGATCAATCCCTTAGCGAGCTTTTCGATAAGTCCTAATAACAAGACGTCGAAAGCGTAGAGCGCAAGCAACGCGGCGATTTTGATAAGTTTCATAAAACCACTCTCCTTTTCCCTTTCGGTCGTTCGGCGGCACGAGTAAAAGAAAAGCAAAGAGAAGCGCAACCCATTCGTCGCGGGATATTATACCACCTTTTTTGTGTTTGTCAAGAGAGTACTGACCTACTTTTTTTAAAAACTACAAAAAATTTTCATAAAAAACAAACGCTTACTCTCGCCTGCTTTCGCTTACGCTTGACTTTTTTTTGAACTTAGGGTATAATAAAAGGAAAGGAAGGAGAAAAAAGCGAAAATGATAATTCTCGGCATTGATCCCGGTATCGCTACGCTCGGCTACGGGGTGGTGGAAAAAGACGATAAAGGTATTTTTCGCGCCGTTGACTACGGCGTGGTGTCAACGCCCAAAGAAGAAAGTTTACCCGTTCGGCTGGCTATGCTCGAAGAAGGGGTGGCGAAAATCCTTGATAAATTCCAGCCCGACGAAGTTGCTATGGAAGAGCTTTTTTTCTCGAAAAATATCACGACGGGGATTGCCGTTGCGCACGCGCGCGGGGTCGCCATGCTCGCTTGCGTAAAGCGTTGCGGAAAGCTCTTTGAGTATACGCCTATGCAGATCAAGCAAGCGTTGACGGGCTACGGCAAAGCGGATAAAAAGCAAATGCAAGAAGTGGTAGCTTCCCTTCTCCGTCTTCGCGCAATCCCGAAACCCGACGACGCGGCAGACGCGCTTGCTATCGCGCTTTGTCATGCGTTTACGAGCCGTTTTGGAAATTTGTTCGCCGTTGGAAATATGACGAGAACGAAAGGACATAACACGGTAGACGGGGAAGCCTTTCGGTCTATGATGGAAGAAAACCAACGAAAACCTTTGCAGGGAACTCCCCCGCCAAAACCCAAAAAAACACCTATCGCTAAACAAACGGTCAGCCGACCCGTATGCAATTCGTCGGCGGCGGAGATTGCTATGGCGGTTTTGAAAAAACAAATGCAAGCGGAAAATTCGCAAGAAAAGGAGAGTTAATCTATGATAGCGTACGTAAGGGGCAGAGTGCTTGCGCTCACGAGTGAAACGGCGATTATCGACGTCAACGGCTTAGGCTATGAAATCTATTGTTCGGGCGGTGCGTTTAGAAAACTCACCGTCGGGGAAATCGCGGAGCTTTTCACTTATTTGCAAATCAAAGAAGACGGCGTTGCGCTGTTCGGCTTTGAAAGCGTAAAAGAAAAAGAACTGTTTTTAAAAATCACGGGCGTTTCAGGCGTAGGACCAAAGCTTGGGATCGCGGTGCTTTCTCATCTTTCGGCGGACGAGTTCGCCACCGCCGTTTTAACGGCGGACGTAAAGCGTTTGTCTGCGGTCAAGGGGCTTGGGAAAAAGACGGCGGAAAAAATCGTTTTGGAATTGCACGGTAAAATTTCCGCAGAAGAAATTTTAAGCGCAGGCGGGGATTTGTCTGCGGGCGTACCTGCTACGCCTACGCAAAAACTTTCGGCGGCGGACGAAGACGCCGTGTCTGCGTTGACGGGCTTGGGCTTTACTCGCTCGGAGAGCGTGAACGCCGTGAAAAAAGCGCGTGAAAGCGGGGCAAAAACGGTGGAAGAAGTGATTATGAAAGCGTTGCAGGGTGGCGTATAAAGGATTTTAAAGAAAATAAAGGGGGAAAACCTATGTTTGACGAAGAAGACTACGGCGAAAATCTCGTCGTAAGCACGAAAACGGAATACGACGCGGAAGAAAACGTGCTTCGGCCTAAAACTATGTCCGAATACGTCGGGCAGGAAAAGGTCAAGGAAAATTTAAGCGTTTACGTGACGGCGGCAAAACAACGTGGCGACGCGCTCGACCACGTGTTGCTCTACGGTCCGCCGGGCTTGGGGAAAACCACGCTCGCGCATATTATCGCCAACGAAATGGGTACTTCTATTAAAATCACGAGCGGACCTGCTATCGAGCGTTCGGGGGATCTTGCGGCGATATTGACTAACCTTAACGAAGGGGACGTTTTATTTATCGACGAAATTCACCGCTTGAACCGTTCGGTGGAAGAAATTTTGTATTCGGCAATGGAAGATTACGCGCTGGATATTATCGTCGGCAAAGGTCCGTCGGCAAGGAATATCCGCTTTTCTTTAAAGAAATTCACCTTAATCGGCGCAACGACCCGCGCAGGTATGCTCGCAAGTCCTTTGCGCGATCGTTTTGGAATTATCAACCGTTTGGAAATGTATACGCCTGAAGAGTTAAAGCGTATCGTTTCCCGTTCGGCGGCGGCGCTCGATATCGGGATTGAAGACGAAGCGGCGGATGAAATTGCGAGGCGCAGTCGCGGAACTCCCCGAATCGCCAACCGCTTATTAAAACGCGTGCGGGACTTTTCGCTCGTTAAAGGCAATCCCGTCATCACGAGAGCGGACGCTCGGTTTGCTCTTTCCCGCTTGGAAATCGACGAGCTGGGCTTAGACGAAACGGACAGAAATTTGCTCCGCGCGCTTATTGAAAAATTCGGTGGCGGACCTGCGGGCTTGGAAACGCTCGCGGCAACCATTAATGAAGACGCTAACACGATTGAAGACGTTTACGAGCCGTATTTATTGCAAATCGGGTTTATCGCGAGAACGCCACGCGGGCGCATTTGTTTAAAAGACGCCTACGCGCATATCGGCATAGAACCCAAACCCAAAGCAAAAAAACAACTCTCCTTTTTTGAAGAAGAGTAGTGTTCGTTAAATACCTGTACGGGGCATTTTACCAAGATGATAGAAAAAGTACAATATAAAAAAAATGATTTTTACTACGAATTGCCCGAAGAGCAAATTGCGCAAACGCCCGCGACTCCCCGCGATAGTTCAAGGCTTTTGGTGTACGACCGTAAAACCAAACAAGCGCAAAACAAGATTTTTCGGGATATTGAAGAATTTTTAAACGCAGGCGACGTACTCGTTTTAAATAAAACGAAAGTTTTGCCCGCGCGAATGTACGCAACCACGAAAAACGGCGGAAAAGTGGAAGTGTTGCTTTTAAAACGCTACGATTTGCAAACTTGGGAAGTGTTGATGAAACCTGGCAAAAAAGGCAAAATCGGCGCGGTAATGACGGTGAGCGATAAGCTTTCGCTGACGGTAAAAGACATTACCGATAGCGGTGAGCGTATCGTGGAGTTTTCTTTTGACGGCGTATTCGAAGATATTTTACGGGAAGTCGGCACAATGCCCTTACCGCCGTATATTAAAGAAAAGCTTGCAGATCAAAGCCGATACAACACGGTGTATAGCCAAATTAACGGTTCAGCCGCCGCGCCGACGGCGGGCTTGCATTTCACGCCCGAACTTTTGGAACGTTTAAAAAACAAAGGCGTGCAGATCGCCGAAGTGGTGTTGCACGTGGGGTTGGGTACTTTCCGCCCCGTGAGCGAAGAAATCATCACCGACCATAAAATGCACTCGGAAGAATACGAAATTGACGACCAAGCCGCTCAAATTATCAATTCGGCAAAGCGGGAAGGAAGACGGGTGATCGCCGTCGGAACGACTTCCGTGCGCACGCTCGAAAGCGTAGCGGACGAAAACGGGGAAGTTCAAGCTTGCAAGGGAAATACGGAAATTTTTCTGTACCCGCCCTATCAAATGAAATGCGTGGACGGGCTGATTACCAACTTCCATTTGCCTGAAAGTACGCTGATTATGCTCGTTGCTTGCTTGACGGGACGGGAAGAAATACTCGGTTTGTACCGTTATGCGGTGGAAGAGAAATACCGTTTCTTCTCTTTCGGGGACGCTTGTTTGATTTTATAACACTTCGCATTTCTGCGTTGTGGCTAAGTCACTTACTATCGGTAAGCTCCTTCGCCACGCCTTGAACTGCTCGGTTCTAAAATCAAACATAATCACTTAATCTTGATTTCAGTATAAATAACTACTTACTATATACCATAAGGAAGGAAAAAGTATGAACAGAAATTTGCGCGGTAATCAATCGGAAGAAGATTACTTAGAAAGCGTGTTGCTCTTATCCGAGCAAACGGGATTTGTGCACCGTGTGGAAATCGCGAACAAAATGGGTGTTTCGCAAGCCGCCGTTAATAAAGCAATGAAGCTCTTGCAACAAAACGGCTACGTTTACGAAGACGGAAAACACCTGTACTTAACGGAAACGGGCAAGGCGTACGCAAAAAAGATTTTCGAACGGCATTGTATTATTCAAAAATTTATTCAAACGCTGGGGGTATCCCCTGCCGTAGCGGAAGCGGACGCGTGCAAAATGGAGCACGCCATTTCCGAAGAAACCTTTACGGCAATGAAAAACTTTTTAGAAAAACGATAAGCCGTTCTGCGCGTTATCGGTTCGCCATTAAAAACGCTTCGGAAAAATCAATGGCGTTTGTGCGAAAAAAACAGGCTAATTGTTTAAATTGTATTTTATATAAATTTTGTTGAGAAGGGGCGTCGTTAGCCAAAAGAATGCTAACCGCCTTTTTTTCGTTGCAAAGACTTTGTATTTTTTTGTGAAATTCTTTTGAATCTTCGGGCAAACAAATTAAATACAGCGTAGCGCTCGGTAATTCCGCGCGAATTTTTCGAACGATTTTTTCGTATAATGGAAAAGCGAAAGAAGCGGAAGCATCCCGCTCGCTAAACGCCAAAAATATTTTTTTAGGCTGTACGGCAAAAACGCAGTCTTTTAACAGTTCGTAGCCTTCTTCAAGAGTTAAATCTTCTATGCTTCGATTGTAAACGGCGTTTTCCAGCTTATATTTGTTGACAAGCTCGTAGAAAGGGAAATTTGCGGTGTAAGTAGAGCCGAACACGACGATTTCTCCTTTTAAAACGATTTCGTTGGTGGCTTTGAAAGAGTTGGCTTTTCGTTGAATATGTTCTCTCATAATACTCTCCTTTTAATAATTGAGCGGTTGGTTTTTCTTTTCGTTCCGTTTATTGACGAAGAACAACGCTAAATCAATGCAAACGACGGCGAGATTAAAACAATAAACGATAAGAACGTAGCTGACGTCTTGATTGACGATTTTTCCGAGTATCCCCGAAAGATACCCGATAATAATGGCTATGATAAAAACGGCGCTTTTGCCTTGCGTGGATTTGCTTTTTATACTTTTGTAAACGGAAATCGGCCAAGACAACCCAAAGCACGCAAGCATAATAAATTCAAAGATTTTCATTGTAAAACTCCTTTTGTTTTTCTTATAGTATACACTTGACAAAAACAAAAGTAAAATATATAATATTTATGAAAACAATAGGCTGAGCCTATGAATAAGGGATTTTACAATGGATATTTATAAGTTGAAATATTTTCATGCAGTAGCCCGTTTAGGGCATCTTACGCGAGCGGCGGAAGAATTGCATTTATCGCAACCGTCCTTAACCCAAGCGATACACACCCTTGAAAAAGAGTTAGGCGTACCGCTTTTTCAAAAGCGTGGGCGCGGGATTGTTTTGACGGAATTTGGGGAATACCTAAAACAAAAATTAGATATCTTACTGCCTGAATTTGACCGCTTGCCCAAAGAAATCGAACAGCGTAAACAGGCAATGAACAAAACGGTAAAGTTAAACATTTTAGCCGCTTCGTCTTTCGTGATTAACGCTATCGTGCGCTATCGGAAAAAACATCCCGAAGTGATTTTTGATTTCGAACAAAATCATTTAAAACACGATTGCGATATCGTGATTACGACGAACGGCGCGCAAAAGGAAGGCGCGAAAAACTACGTAAAGCGTTGCGTGTTGGAAGAAAATATTTATCTTGCCGTACCGAAAGATTCCCCCTACGCTAAGCTCAGCTCGGTGGATTTGCGGGAAATGAAAGACGAAGGGTTCGTAATGCTTTCAAATTCCCGTTTGTTTGGTGCGATATGCAATAAATTTTGTTCGATTGCGGGCTTTACGCCTAAGATTTTATTTGAATCAGATTCCCCCGTTGCAGTGCAAAACATTATCAGTATGGGGACGGGGGTAGCTTTTTGGCCAGAATATTCTTGGGGAAAGGTGAAAAATAAAAATATTTTATTATTGCCCTTGTCGAACCCTATTTGTCAGCGAGATTTAATTATAGAGCTTTACGACCGCTTGCCTAAATCTGCGCACGCTACTGAATTTTACGAGTATCTTTTAAAACAAATTTAAAAGGCGGAAAGGCGTTTACCGCATAAAAAGTTTCCCTTTGCCCAAACTTTTTTTATGAAGAAAAAATCGGGTAAAGGGAGTTTTTTAAAAGGCGCGGCGATTATTGCGGGCGGGGGATTTCTCGCAAAGATTATCGGTGCGGTCTACCGTATTCCGCTCACGAATTTAATCGGTGGCTACGGCTTGGGGCTATACCAGATGGTATACCCCTTTTATTGTTTGCTCTTGACCGTTTCCGCAACGGGAATTCCTTCGTCTATCGCCTCGCTTACCGCAGAACGGGTTTCGCGCGGGGAGTCTGACCAACCCCTTTTAAAAACGTCGTTAAAGCTCTTTTTAACGATAGGCTTTTTCGGCACGCTGTTGATGGCGGGGCTTGCGCCTTTGCTTGCCAAAGCGCAGGGGGAACGGCTGACGGGCGGGTATATCGCGCTTGCGCCGTCCGTATTGCTCGTTTCGGCAATCAGCGTGTTTCGGGGCTGGTTTCAAGGCAGAAACCGAATGACGCCGACCGCCGTTTCTGAAATACTTGAACAGGTCGTAAAAGTAGGATTTGGGTTATTGTTTGCATACCTGTATCGGGGGAATACCTTAAAAGCGGTCGTATTTTTACTGCTTGCCGTGTCTATTTCCGAGCTTATTGCGCTTTTCTTTATGTGGATTTGCTATCGGCGCGTACCTGCCCCTTTTGAAAATTTAAAAGACGGTAGCAGGGTAGGAGTAAAACGCATTTTAAAAAGAAGTATTCCCGTTGCTTTTAATTCGGGGTTAATCCCCCTTTCGGGGCTAATCGACAGCGTGTTAATCGTTCGGCTGTTGGAAAAATATACGTCGGAAGCCGTCGCGCTCTACGGACTGTTTGCAGGCGGGGCGGTGACGGTTATCAATTTGCCCGTTTCCATTTGCTACGGCGTGGCGGCGGCGAGTATTCCTGCGGTTGGAAGCGCAAAGGCAAAAGGGGGGTCAAGGCGTAAGCGGGTGATGTTTTCTTTGCTCGTCACGCTTATGATTGCAATCCCGTCGGCAATCGGCTTATTTTTATTCGCCGAACCTGCGGTGGGAATTATTTTCCGTTCTTTAAAAGGCGGAGAAAAGCAAACGCTCGTAGAGCTCGTAAAAACCTTTGCGGTTAGCGCGGTGTTTTTATCGGGTTTACAAACGCTTTCCGCTTGTTTGACGGCGCAAGGCAAACCGCAATACGCCGCGCTTTCTATGACGATTGCCGTTGCCGTGCGTATCCCTTTGACCGTTTGGCTCGTGAAAAATCCCAAACTGAATATTTTCGGTGCGGCGATTGCGACAAACGTGAGTTATTTGCTTGCTTTTGCGTTGGATTTGTTGTATAATCTCCTTATAACCAAAAAGAAAAAAGGAGAAAGCGAAGATGATCACGGTAGTCGGACTCGGCGTGGAAGAAGGGGATTTGACGAGAAAGGGGCGTGAAGCGATTATAAACGCGGTAAACGCGGGAAAACCCGTACTCGTTCGCACGGCGAACACCCGTTCTTATAAAAATTTAGAAGAGTTAGGAGTGCAGGCGGTTGCTCTTGATTACGTTTACGAAAAAAGCCGCAGCTTTCAAACGCTCAACGTGAACTTAGCCAAAGCGGTGATAAACGCGGGGGACGGGGCGGTGTATTGCGTGGACGGCTCGGCGGTGGAAGATAACTCCGTCAAGATTTTGAAAAAACGGTTAAAGAAAGGGCTGACGGTGGTAGACGGGGTGTCGAAAATTTCCTATTTTGCCGAAAAGGCGGGATTTTCGGGCTGTTCGTTTACGGCGGTTTCCGCGTATGAATTAGAAGAAAAGAAACGCTCCTTGCGCTTGCCTATTTTGGTATACGACCTTGACGGGAAAACGCTCGCGAGCGACGTCAAGCTTTTGTTGTCCGACCTGTTCGGGGACGAAACGGAAAGCAGATTTTTGCATTTTGACCGCGTGAAAAAAATCCCTTTATACGAGTTGGACAGACAAAAAGACTACGGATACTTAACGGCGATAGCGATAGAAGAAATTCCGCTGACGGAAAAGAAACGGTTTTGCTTTGAAGATTTGCTTTCGATTATCGTTCGGCTCAGACAGCCCGACGGTTGCGCTTGGGATAAGGTGCAGACTCCGCAAAGTATCAAAATGAACGCGGTGGAAGAAGCCTACGAGCTACTCGACGCAATCGATTTAGACGACCCGAGCAAGATTTTGGAAGAAACGGGGGACGTGATTTTGCAGGCGGCGTTCCACGCGGTAATGCAAGAAGAACGGGGGGAATTTAACGCCACCGACGTATTAAGCGAGCTTTGCGGGAAGTTGATTTTCCGCCATACGCATATTTTCGGAAACGATAAAGCGACGGATGAAGCCAGCGCGCTCGGCGTTTGGGAAAAGAATAAAATGAAAGAAAAACACCAAAACACTTTCGCGGATTCTGTGAACGACGTTCCCAAAGCCTTTCCTGCCGCGCTCAGGGCGCAAAAGGTAGGCAAACGCGCGGCGAAAGCGGGGCTGGATTTTTCTTGCGTAGAAGATGCGGTTGCTCGTTTGCGCGAAGAACTTCAAGAGTTTTTACAAGCCAAAGAAAGTGGGGATAAGGCTAAGATCAGCGAAGAATTCGGGGATTTGTTGTTTTCCGCGATTAACGTTGGCAGACTTGCAGGGGTAGATGCAGAACTTGCTTTAAAAGAAAGTACGGACAAGTTTGCCCGTCGGTTCACCAAAGCGGAAGCGCTTGCGCTTGCCGACGGCAAAAACGTGCTAAAATTGACGGAAAAAGAATGGGACGGATATTATCTTACGGCGAAATCGCTTTTAAAAAAGGAGAATTGATATGCGCCTTACCCCTTTAAAAATCGGTTCGGTTTCCACGCGAAACAACGTATTTTTAGCCCCTCTTGCAGGATATACCAACTATCCTATGCGTAAGCTTTGCGCGTCTTTCGGCGCAGGGCTGTGTTTTACGGAAATGGTCAGCGCAAAAGGGCTGAAATACGGTAGCGAAAACACGAAAGAACTGCTCTATACGGCGCAAGACGAAGGGGTTTGCGCGGCGCAAATTTTTGGAAGCGAGCCGGATATTATGCGTTTAGCGTGCGAGCATACCGCGCTCGAACCCTTTCCGATTGTCGATATCAATATGGGTTGTCCCGTCCCGAAAATTTATAAAAACGGGGAAGGGAGCGCGCTACTGGAAAATCTCCCGCTTGCCGAAAAAATCGTTTCGGAGTGCGTGAAAAGCGGAAAGATTATCACGGTAAAATTTCGCACGGGCGTAAGCGATAAAAAACTTATCACGGCAGAGTTTGCCAAGCGAATGGAAGGGGCAGGGGCGAGTTTACTTACGATTCACGGCAGAACGAGAGATAAAATGTATTCGGGCGACGTGGCGTTCGACGAGATAGAAAAAGCAAAAAACGCGGTAAAAATTCCCGTCGTGGCGAACGGCGGAGTCTTTTCCCTTTCCCAAGCGGAAGAACTGCTTGAAAAAACGGGGGCGGACGGGGTAATGGTCGCAAGAGCCGCGCTCTACGACCCTATGATTTTTTGCGATTTGACGGGAAACGACCGCGTTTCCAAACTCGAAGCCTTTGAACGGCAACTTTTAGATACCCGCGCTTTATTCGACGAACGGTTTACGACGGTGTTTATGCGAAAAATGGCGGCTTTTTACTGCAAAGGCGAGCGTGGCGCGGCGGCGTTTAAAGAACGGCTTTTTCAAGCCAAAACGCCAGACGAAGTGTTGTCGCTTGCCCGAGAACTTTGGAAATAAAAAATTTAATGGCGGAAACGGGGCGAAATTCGCTCCGTTTTTTCTCGTCGATAAAGAATACGGGGAAAGTGATAAAATAAAAAACAAAGGGGATTTTAGGGCGAAAACGGCTTGATTTTCTTTTAAGCGGGAAAAGATTTTTAAAAAGTGCGTTCAAACGCTGTACTTTTTTAAATAAATATGCTATAATCAAAGAGTAAAAATAACGCCTATCCCTTATAAAGGGATAGCGATACGAGGAGTCGAGAAAAATGACGGAAAACACGGACGTTATCAAAGATACGGATTTAGCGCAAGAACAAACGAGCGAACCCGTAATCGAGAGAGAAAAAGTAGAAGGGGAATACGGCGCGGAACAAATCCAAGTTTTAGACGGGCTGGAACATATCCGTAAAAGACCGGGTATGTATATCTCTTCCACCGACGCAAAGGGTCTTCACCATCTCGTGCACGAGGTTGTGGATAACTCTATCGACGAAGCGCTTGCGGGCTATTGTACGCATATCGAAGTCATCTTAAACGGCGACGGGAGCTGTACGGTGCAAGACAACGGTCGGGGAATTCCGACGGGTATTCACCCCAAAGAAGGGATTTCTACGCTGGAAGTCGTTTTCACGAAAGTCAACGCTGGCGGTAAGTTCGGCGGGGATTCGGGTTATAAAGTTTCGAGCGGTTTGCACGGCGTAGGCGTAAAAGCCGTCAACGCGCTTTCCGAATGGTTGGATGCGGAAGTTCACCAAAACGGCAAGATTTATAAGCAGACGTATAATCGTGGCGTACCCCAACGCTCGGTGCAGGAAACGGGCGTTTCTAACGATACGGGCACGAAAGTGACGTTTATGCCCGACGCGGAAATTTTCGAAACGACGGTGTTTAATTACGACACGTTAAAAGGCAGACTTCGCGAGCTTGCGTATTTGAATAAAGGTTTGCGTATTTCGCTGGAAGATACGCGCGCAGGTCAGGAAAAGAAGGATTCGTTCTGCTACGAAGGGGGTATCCGTTCGTTCGTGGAAGAGCTGAATAAGAACCGCGACGAGCTGTTGTTCCCCAACCCCGTATATTTCGAAGAAAAGGAAGAAGAAACCGTTTGCGAAGTGGCAATTCAGTATAACGACAGCTATAACGAAGTCATTTACAGTTATGCCAACAATGTCAACACGATTGATGGGGGAACGCACGTAGAAGGCTTGAAAATGGCGCTTACGAAAGTCATCAACGAAGCGGGCAGAAAGTTGAACATTTTAAAGGACAGCGAAAAGCTCACGGGCGAAGACGTGCGCGAAGGCATCACCGCCGTCGTATCCGTCAAGCTTATCAACGCGCAATTCGAATCGCAAACGAAGGACAAGCTGAATAACAGCACGATTAGAACGTTTGTGAATAAATGCGTGAGCGAGCATATGAGTACGTTCTTGGAAGAAAACCCGTCGGTAGCGAAAGAACTCGTGTTGCGTTGTATCACGGCGCAAAAGGCTCGTGATGCGGCGAGAAGCGCGAGAGAACTGACGAGAAGAAAGGGAATTTTAGAATCGAGCACCTTGCCCGGAAAGCTTGCGGACTGTTCAGATAGACGTAGCGAGCTTTGCGAAATTTATATCGTAGAAGGGGACTCGGCAGGCGGAACGGCAAAGCAAGGACGGGATAGAAGATTCCAAGCGATTTTGCCTTTGCGCGGTAAGATTTTAAACGTAGAAAAGGTACGGCTTAACCGCGTTTTGGAAAACGAAGAAATTAAGTCTATGATTACGGCGTTCGGCTGTGGGATTTTAGACGATTTCGACGAAAGCAAACTCCGCTACGACCGTATTATTTCCATGACCGACGCAGACGTAGACGGCGCGCATATCCGCATATTGCTGTATACGTTCTTATTCCGTTATATGCGTCCGCTTATCGAACACGGACACGTCTACGCGGCGAAACCCCCGCTTTACAAAGCGAGCTATAAAGGGCACGACGATTATTTATATTCGGAAGAAGAAAAGATTGAATACGATAAAAACGCGCCCGGCAAGGTAGAATACCAACGCTACAAAGGTCTTGGGGAAATGAGTAAGGAACAGCTTTGGGACACGACGATGAACCCTGCTACGCGTACGCTTATCCGCGTGACGATGAAAGACGCGGCGGAAGCGGATCAAATGTTCACGATGCTCATGGGCGAAAACCCCGAACTTAGAAGAAAGTTTATCGAAGAAAACGCATCACTCGTCACCGACCTTGACGTATAACCCTTGCTAAGGGACAAGGGACAAAACGGGAAATCCAAAAACTCAGTTTTTGGTGGGGGGCAGGGGCAACGCCCCGCGATATCGGACTTAAGTAAGCAACCTTAGGTTGCGTTATTTTGCAATCTTTGATTGCACAATCGCCCTTTGGGCGAAATAGATTGTCGCAGTCGCTTACACTCCTTCACAATGACAGGATAACAGTCATTGCGAGCGAAACGAAGTGGAGCGCGGCAATCTAACGGAAAGCAAAACACTTAACTTTTAGAGAATCATTAGGAGAAAACGAAATGGCTAAAAAAGACACCAGCCCGGAATTAACCGAAGAGTTTAGAAAAACGCTCTCAATGACCAAAATGCTCGACGTGGAAGTGGACGACGAACTCAAACGCTCGTTCATTGCCTACGCAATGGCAGTAAACAAGTCCAGAGCTATTCCCGACGTGCGCGACGGGTTGAAACCCGTACACAGAAGAATTCTCTTCTCTATGCACGAAATGGGGCTTTATAACGATAAGGCGTTTAGAAAATGCGCCCGTATCGTCGGGGACTGTATGGGTAAATACCACCCGCACGGCGATAGCTCGGTATACGACGCGCTCGTGCGTTTGGCGCAAGAGTTTACTATTAGTTTCCCGCTCGTAGACGGACACGGGAACTTCGGTTCTGTGGACGGCGACAGCGCGGCGGCAATGCGTTATACCGAAGCAAGGCTCACCAAGCTCGCAGCGGAAATGCTCAAAGATTTGGATAAAGAAACGGTAGACTTTATCCCGAACTTCGACGGCAGCGAAGAAGAACCCGTCGTGTTGCCCGCAAGATACCCGAACTTACTCGTCAACGGTTCGGACGGGATTGCCGTTGGTATGGCGACGAATATTCCCCCGCATAACCTTGCGGAAATTATTGACGGTACGATCGCTATGATTGACAACCCCGATATCACGGTGGACGAGCTGATGGAGTATATCCCCGCGCCCGACTTCCCTACGGGGGGTATCTTAATGGGCAGAAGCGGTATTCGCAACGCGTACCGCACCGGTCAAGGCAATCTCGTCATTCGTTCGAAATGCGAAATCGAAGAGTACGGTTCGGGAAATAATATCCGTTCTCGTATTATTGTGACGGAAATTCCTTATCAGGTCAATAAAGCCATGCTCATCAAAACGATTGCGGACATGGTACGCGATAAACGCTTGGAAGGCATTTCGGATATTCGCGACGAATCGGATAGAGACGGTATGCGTATCGTAATCGAAGTCAAGAAAGATGCGAACGCGCAAGTCGTTTTGAATACGCTGTATAAAAAGACGAAACTGCAAATCTCCGACGGGATTATCCTGCTTGCGCTCGTGGAAAACGGTACGGAGCCGAGAACGCTTAATCTTCGGGATATATTGTATTACTATCTCGAACACCAAAAGGAAGTTATCACGAGAAGAACCCGCTTCGAACTCAATAAAACGGAAGAACGCGCGCATATTATTGCAGGGCTCGTGCTTGCGCTTGCGAACGTAGACGAAGTGATTCGTATCATCAAAGCTTCCGCTGATAAATTCGCGGCAATCGAAGGGTTGACGACGGCGTTCGAACTCGACGAAAAACAAGCGACCGCAATTTTGGAAATGCGCTTACAGCGTTTGACTTCGCTCGAAGTGGAAAAACTCAAAGACGAACTCACGCAGCTCCAAGCGACGATTGCCGATTTGAAAGATATTTTAGCAAACGAATACCGCGTAATGGCGATTATTCGTGGCGACTTAGCGGATATTAAATCTCGGTATCCTTCCCCCCGTAAAACGGAAATTTCCCTTGACTACGGCTCGATTGAAGACGAAGACTTAATCGAAAGAGAAGACGTTGTGATTTCCATTACCCATTCGGGGTATATCAAGCGCTTGCCCGTTGCCGAATACAAGGCGCAAGGCAGGGGCGGCAGGGGGATTACCGCGCACAGACCCAAAGACGAAGACTTTGTGGAAAAGATGTTCGTAGCTTGCACGCACGACCCGATTTTGCTCTTCTCGTCGAAAGGTAAGGTATACTCGATTAAAGGCTACGAAATCCCCGAAGCGAACCGCACGGCGCGCGGTAGAGCGGTGGTGAATATCGTCCAGCTCGATCAGGGCGAAAAGATTGAAACGGTACTTCCCGTAAAAGCGGACGGGGTTGGCTATCTCGTAATGGCGACCGAACGCGGGCTTATCAAAAAGACGGCTACGCAAGAGTTTACGCGTATTCCCAGAAACGGTAAAATCGCGATTAAGCTTTTGGAAGACGACCGATTAATGTCGGTGCAGTTTGCGTGCGGGGAAGACGAAATTATCGTTGCAAGCCGTGAAGGGAAATGTATCCGTTTCTCGGAAAAGGACGTTCGTCCGACGGGCAGAGGCACGCAAGGCGTTCGCGCTATCAACCTTGCGGAAAACGACGTACTCGTAGATATGCTGATTATCGACAAAACGCAAGACTTGTTCACGCTCACGTCGAACGGCTACGGCAAGCGTTCGTCGGTTGACGATTACCGTTTGCAATCGCGTGGCGGTAAGGGTATCAAAGCGGGTGTGTTCAACGAAAAGACGGGTTATCTCGTGAATATGAAATTCGTCACCGACGAAAACGATATTATGATTATCACGACGGGCGGAACGATTATCCGTATGCACGCAGATTCGATTAGCCGTATCGGCAGAAGCACGCGCGGTGTGAGAGTCATGAACGTCAAAGACAGCTTAGTTGCAACGGTAGACGTGACCGAACGGGACGACGAAGCGGAAACGCAAGCCCCCGAAGAAACGGCGGCGGACTTATCCCCTGAAGAACTTGCCGAAGGGGTAGAAGTAGAAATTGACGAAACCGACGAAGTCGTAGAAACGCAAGAAATCCAAGACGAACTTCCTGCCGAAGAAACAGAAGAATAAGAATAGACCATAGCGCAAAAACGCTCCGATTGTTCGGAGCGTTTTTGCTTGAAAAATTGTAGCAAACCTACGATAAATAGTATCTTTAAGGATAGATATAATAATATTATAATATACCTTTTTAGGTATGTCAATCCCTTTTTAGGTATTTTTTGATAAAATTTAAATATGTTTAAAGAAATTTTATTAGATTTAATGCAACAAAAAGGATTAAATCAACGACAATTAAGCGCGCAAGCCGATATTCCTACGACGACGATTAGCGGTTGGTTAAACGCAGACCGTTTGCCGGATTATAACGCTTTGAGAAAGCTTAGCGTATTTTTTGGCGTATCGGGCGGATATTTATTAGGGTTAGAAGATTAAAGAGTAAGGGGAAAGGGGGCATTGCCCCTTTTTTTGTTATAGGAAGTCCAGAAACTCCCTATTAAGGGTCAAGGGGTATTGCCCCTTGTGGGGCGCAGGGGCAACGCCCCGCATTATCGGACTAAAAAAAGTAAAACGCAGTTTTGCGTTATTCTCGTGGCTTTGCCACGCAATTGCCCGTTGGGTGAAATAGATTGTCGCAGTCGCTTACGCTCCTTCACAATGACCGTTTATGTGTCATTGCGAGCGAAACGAAGTGTAGCGTGGCAATCTAACCGAAAGCAAGGTTTTCCTATTATAAGTATGCTATTTTTCCTAACGGCAACTTTTGCCAAAGGGGCGTACAGGCTCTGCCTTTACAATCCGCAAGGGAATTATCCCCTTGACTCTTATTAGGGGGAATGAGTAAAAAACTAAAAACGCAAGCGTTTGAGCTTGCGTTTTTTCGTTAAGGATTTTTTACGGTTAATCGTCCGCTGGGTTAATCAAGTCGAAGAACTTGATGAGCGCGCCCGAGAGCGGGAACGCCGCCTGTACGATAATGATTACGAGTAGGATTTGTTGCATGGTGAATTGTACGCCGTCCCAGCCCGTAAAGATAATTTCGCCTAAGAACGGTACGGAAATAACCACCGAACAAAGCACCGCCATTGAGATAAAGAGAATGGCGCGGATAACGTTGAACGGCTGACAAATGCGGTAGAGCATGACTAAGCCTACGAAAGTTAATAAAATCATCATTAACGCGCGGTAAGCGTCGGAGTTGCCTTTTCCGTTTGCGCCGATTAAGCCGAGCGGTTCGGCAAGACCCGTTTGACGGATTACGTATAACGCTACGATAGAAACGGCAAGCGTGAGCGCACCGGGTATGGCTCGACTTAGTACGTACGGGATAAATTTGCCCTTGACCCGCGCCGTGTTCGGCTGTAAAGAAAGGACGAACGACGGGATTGCGCTGATGAAGAATTCGAACATCATCATATTGTTCGTTTCGAAGAAATACGCGCTACCAAGCGCAATACACACGATTGCGAGCGTGAGCGTCAACAGCGTTTTCATAATATAAAGCGAAGCCGAGTTTTTAATGTTGTTGATAACCCGACGGCCTTCGTTGACGATTTTGGGCATTGACCCGAAATTATTGTCTTGTAAAACTAAGTTGGAAACGTTTCTCGCCGCTTCGCTACCCGAAGCGACGGATACCGCGCAGTCTGCTTCTTTCATAGCGAGTATGTCGTTGACCCCGTCCCCCGTCATGGCAACCGTGTTTCCCGCTTTTTTAATCGCGCGGATAAGGATTGCTTTTTGTTCGGGGGTCACTCTGCCGAATACCGTGTATTGATTAGCGGCGTTTTCCACTTCTAAATCGGAAAGACCTTCAAGCGAGATGAAATGCGCCGCGTTTTTAATCCCTGCGCGACGGGCGACTTCCGCGACCGTGACGGGGTTATCCCCCGAAATGACCTTGACCGCCACTTCGTTTTCCCTAAACCAACGAATAGTTTCTACCGCGTCGGGGCGTACGTTGTCGGAAAGGGTGATAATGGCAATCGCGCGGAGCGCGGTCGGGATTTTGTCCCCTTGAATTTGCGCGGGGGAGTGCGCTACGACGAGTACGCGAAGCCCCATTTGCGCGTATTGTTTTACGATTTTATCGATACGGATAGGCATCGGCTTTAACACGAATTCGGGCGCGCCCATAACGAACGTGCCTACCCCTTCGAAGGTGACGGCGGAAAGCTTACGCGCCGACGAGAACGGGAGCGTTGCCATCGGTTGCAGGGCGGTCGAATGACCGAACCTGTCGTACAGCGCGATAGACGTTTGGTTGTTATCGTCAAGCGAAGCTAAAATCGAGCCTAAAATGTCGTCAATCGTGTATTCGGTGGGGTTGTTTAATAAAATACAGTCGGAAACTCTCATTCTGCCGTCGGTAATCGTACCCGTTTTATCCAAGCAAAGCACGTTGACGCGCGCGAGCATTTCAAGGGAGTACATATCCTGTACGAGCGTGTTATACCGAGCGAGCCGAATCATACCTACCGACAGCGCAACCGTCGTCAAAAGGAGCAAGCCTGACGGAATCATACCGATTACGACGGCAATCGTCGAACGTATGGTTTGGTTCATAATTTTATTTTTGCCGCCGAAAAGTACGGAGATAAGTCCGCCTTCTTTGCCGATATCCGCCCAACTGCCGTTGAGATTTTCAAAGTTCGTGAAGAACATTAAAATTGCAATTGGAATGATTACGATACCGATCACCCGAATAAATAAGGTAATCGAATTCATAATTTCCGAATTCGGGCGTTTGTATTTTTTCGCCTTAGCCGTGAGTTTAGAAATATAAGTATCTTCTCCGATTTTGTCCACGCGCGCGGCGATATGCCCCGCCGCCACGAACGAGCCTGCGAACAGCTGATCCCCGTCTTCTTTTTTAATCGGTACGGATTCCCCCGTAAGCAGGGATTCGTTGAACTCCGCCGTGCCTTCCGCCGCAATACAGTCAGCAGGGACTTGTTGCCCTGCGGAAAGAAGTAAAATATCGTCTACGACGATTTCCGTCGTCGGAATTTCTACCTTTTGTCCGTTTCGCACGACGAGCGAAGTTGGCGAAGATAAAATGGAAAGCTTATCGATTTTGCGTTTTGCGCGGATTTCCTGCACGATACTCACCACGATATTGCAAAGGAAGATGAGTACGAACATAAACTGCGAAATGGGCGCGCGCGCCAAAATCAAAGCGACCGCCGCAATCAAGCACAATAAGTTGAAAAAAGTGCAAAGATTGCCGATAAAAATACTCTTATACGTTTTCGAGTATTTCTTGCCCGTTTTGTTGACTAAGCCCTGCTCAATGCGTTCTTGCACTTGCTTATCGGAAAGACCGCGATTGACGTCGGCGGAAAAGCGTTGGACTTCGACGGCAGGCGTTTGTCCTTTCTTGCGCTTTTTCGGGGCTTGGGGATTCACGGGCGTAGGTTTTTGCGTTGGCGTTTGCTGTTCGCCGTTTACGGGCGCGTTGGGATTGACGGGCGGTTTGGGTTTGTTTTGCCCGTACGGTTGGGGATAGCCCTGCCGTGCGTGCGGTTGTCCGTGCCGACCGTCTTGTTCCCGCGCGGGGCGCGGGGGATAATTTTTATTATTGTCGTGATTGTTTGCCATAGAGTGAAAGTACTCCGTAAGAATAATCTTTTGTACTATTATATCATAACTAAACGTAAAAAACAAGTTTTTTATGAAAAAAATTAGGGGAATTTGGCGTTGTTAGATTTTTTTAATTGCTTTTAGCGCGGGAAAGTAGTATAATGGATACGAACAAGTTTTATGCAGGAGAGAAACTACGCATGATTGACATCAATTTAATCAGAACCAATCCCGAACTCGTGAAAGAAAACATTAAAAAGAAATTCCAAGATAAGAAGCTTCCGCTCGTTGACGAAGCTCTTGCGCTCGATACCCGTCGGCGTGAACTGATTGCGGAAGGCGACGCGCTCCGCTCTGCGAGAAACACCCTTTCCAAACAAGTCGGCGCGCTGATGAAAGCGGGCGATAGAGAAGGCGCGGAAAAAATTAAGGCGCAAGTAAAAGCGGATGCGGACAGGCTGTTAGAAGTCGAAAAGGAAACGGCGGAAACGGAAGCTTTGCTTAAAAAGACCATGATGGCGATTCCGAACATTATCGCAAACGACGTTCCTATCGGCAAAGACGATTCTGAAAACGTAGAATTACAGCGTTTCGGGGAAGCCAAAGACCCTGAATTTGAAATTCCTTATCATTTGGATATTTTGGAAAATCTCGACGGGATTGACGTGGATTCCGCTCGCCGTACGTCTGGGCAAGGCTTTTATTATTTGACGGGGGATATTGCCCGTTTACATTCGGCAGTTTTGACTTACGCGCGCGATTTTATGATTGACAAAGGCTTTACCTACGTAATCCCGCCGTATATGATTCACGGCGACGTGGTTTCGGGCGTTATGAGTTTTGACGAAATGGAAAATATGATGTATAAAATCGAAGGGGAAGACCTGTATTTAATCGGCACTTCCGAACATTCTATGATCGGCAGATTTATGGGTCAGATTATCGACGGCGCAAAGCTTCCCTTAACGCTTACGAGCTATTCGCCTTGTTTCAGAAAGGAAAAAGGCGCGCACGGGATTGAAGAACGGGGCATTTACCGTATTCACCAGTTCGAAAAACAGGAAATGATCGTCGTTTGCCGTCCCGAAGAAAGCGAAGAATGGTATGAAAAGCTGTGGAGCTACACCGTAGAACTCTTCCGTTCGTTGGATATTCCCGTTCGTCAGCTCGGTTGCTGTTCGGGGGATTTGGCGGATTTAAAATATAAAAGTTGCGACGTAGAAGCTTGGAGTCCCCGTCAAAAGAAATTCTTCGAAGTGGGGTCTTGCTCGAACTTAACCGACGCGCAAGCCCGTCGGCTTGCCATTCGCTATAAGGATGCAGACGGCAAGGTGAAGCTCGCACACACCTTAAACAACACCGTCGTTGCGCCTCCCCGTATGTTGATTGCGTTCGTTGAGAACCATTTGCAAGCGGACGGAAGCGTGAAAATTCCCGAAGCTTTGCAACCGTATATGGGCGGTAAAAAAGTGATTGTTCCTAAAGCGTAAAAAAGATAAAAAGGAAAACACCGCGTGTTTGGCGCGGTTTTTTCGAGTAAACGGAAAAGCGTATGAAATATTTATTTTTCGATATCGAATGTGCAGGCGTATTCAAAAACGTGGCGAAAATTTGCGCGTTCGGGTATTGTTTGACGGACGAAAAATTTCATATCCTTGAAAAGGAAGATATTCTAATCAACCCGCAAGGAAATTTCCATCTCACCGACCGCAAGGGCGAGCAGGGGATTGTTTTGCCGTATAAATACGAAGACTTTAAAAATTATCCTACCTTTCCCGAGCTTGCTCCGCGCATTTATGAGCTGTTGCAGGATAAGGATACGCTCGTGGCGGGACACGCGACGATGAACGACGTGAAATACTTAAACTTAGAAAGTAAGCGGTTTTCCTTGCCGTCTTTTTCCTTCCGATTTGCCGATACGCAATTTATTTATATGAACCGTATCGGGGAATTTTCCCGCCAGTTTGCGCTCGGCTCGATTGCCGAAAGCTTAGGCGTGGAGTTCACGCCTCACCGCGCGGCAGACGACGCGTACGCCACCATGAAAGTCGCCGAAGCTATGTGCAGGGAAGAAGGGCTGGACTTTACGGGTCTGCTCGAAAAATACGGCGTTTCGCTCGGGGAAATTAGGGACTACGAAATTACGCAAAACACGTCTACGCGTTTTATGGCGCATTTGCAAGAAGTGGCGAAAAGAAAGGAAGAACGGGAGAGATTAAAAGTCAAATTTCATCAATTTATCGACCGCGCGAAGCGCAAACGCGCCAAAGACGGCAAACTTTGCGGAAAGCGGGTGTGCTTCTCTCATTCGTTGGAATTAGAAACGGAAAAGGCGGAAAAACTCGTGGTGTCCGCGCTCGCGCAAGCGGCTTGGATTTCCTTTAAAGCGGAAGAATGTGATTATTATATCCATTTGGAAGGGGAGAGCGGACAGCGGTTGAGTTCGGCGCAAAAGGCGAAAGCCAAGCTTTTGACGGCTACGGAGTTCGAAACCTTTTTGGAGAGCGTTTGATATGGCGTATCAATTACCCGAAAAATTTATCGAAAGAATGAAAAAACAGCTTCCCGAAAACGAATGGGAAGCCTTTTTCGCGAGCTACGAAACTCCGCCGAAAAAGGGTTTACGAGTAAATCCTTTGAAAATTTCTACGCCCGAATTTGAAAAAATTACGCCTTTTGCGTTGGAAAAAATATCTTGGGAAGAAAACGGTTTTTTGGTAAACGCCGAAAAACTCGGCGCGCATCCCTATCATTTTGCGGGCGCGTATTATTCGCAAGAACCGTCGGCTATGTGCGCCGCGCCTTTGTTAGACGTGCAAGCAGGGGAAACCGTGCTCGACCTTTGCTCCGCGCCGGGCGGGAAAGGCACTCAGCTTGCGGGAAAGATGCAGGGCAGGGGCTTACTCGTTTTAAACGAACCCGTGTTTTCAAGGGCAAAGATTTTATCCCAAAACGTAGAAAGAATGGGGGTGAAAAACGCGCTCGTCGTTTGCGCAACGCCGAACGAGCTTTCGAAAGTCTTCCCCGCTTGTTTTGATAAAATTTTAGTAGACGCGCCCTGTTCGGGGGAAGGTATGTTCAAAAAGAACGCGGAAGAAGCGTTTGAAGAATGGAGCGAAGAAAACGTTGCCCTTTGCGCGTTGCGCCAAGCGGAAATTTTATCGGAAGCTACGAAAATGCTCCGCGTAGGCGGTCGGCTCGTGTATTCCACTTGCACCTTTTCCGAAGAAGAAGACGAAGGGCAGGTACGCGATTACTTAGAAAAACACCCCGAAATGCGCTTACTACGGCAAGAAAAATTATACCCGCATAAAGTGGCGGGAGAAGGGCATTTCGTCGCCTTGTTTGAAAAGACGGACGGACAGTCGGTAAAGCTGAAAGAAAAGAAATCCAACGTGAAAAAACAAACGGAGCAAGCCTATCGCGCGTTTGAAAAAGAGTTCTTTCTCCACCCCTTTGCGGACGGGTTATACGAGCACGGCGACGAAGTATTCGCCTTGCCTACGCCCGCGTTTGAGTGGGGGAATTTACAGGTTTTACGGGTGGGTGTGCGTTTAGGCGAAATGAAAAACGGTCGGTTTGAGCCTGACCATTCTTTGGCAATGTGCGCTAAAAAAAGCGAAGCCCGACTGGTATTAGACTTACCTTTAACGGATGCGCGCGTCAACAAATATTTGCGCGGTGAAACCATTTCGAGCGATTTACCCAACGGCTGGTGTTTAGTTTGTGTAGACGGTTTCTCTATCGGTCTTGGTAAATCTGTTAACGGCACGATAAAAAACCATATCCCGAAAGGAATACGAAAAAAATCTTCCGAATAAGGAAGATTTTTTTATATAAGTTTTGCGTTAGATTGCCACGCCTACGGCTCGCAATGACGAGTGTGTGAGATTGCCACGCCTTTTCCGCGCTGTCATTGTGAACGAAGTGCGACAATCTCGCGGAAAAGGCTCGCAATGACGGTTATTCTATGATTGTGAAGGAGCGTAAGCGACTGCGACAATCTCTTTCGCCCAACGGGCGATTGTGCAATCAGAGATTGCAAAATAACGCAACCTACGGTCGCTTTATTAAGTCCGATATTGCGGGGTTTCACCCCATGCCCCACCAGAAACTGAGTTTCTGGACTTCCTATAACAAAAGGCGACAACGTCCCTTGCCCCTTGATAGGGAATTTTAAACTTCCTTGTAGCTCGTTTTTTTAAGGCGTAAGTCGGCATTGGGACGGGGTTTGACCCGTTTTGGATTTGAACAGAAAAGAAAAATAATGCTCGTCGGAAAAGCAGAGTAAATCGGAAATATTCTTAACGCTCATAGTCGTCGTTTTCAAAAGTGTTTGCGCGATTTTTAATTTTTTCGTTAAGAGAAATTGATAGGGCGTGTCGCCCGTTTCTTTTTTGAACAGGCGAATGAGATTGCATTTAGACATAAACAGTTTGCTCGCAATCTCCGAAAGGGTCGTTTTTGAATAAATAGACGTTTCCAGCTCGTTTTTGATGACCGAAATGACGTCGTTCGCAGGCGCAACGACCGACGAAGCAAGCTTCGTGATAATCGAATGTAAATGCTCCGCTATCGCGAAAAACTTGGTTTGCGGGGGGACGTTTTTCGTCGAGAGATTAAAAATCGTTAAAAAGTCGTTTTTCGTGTCCGCTTGGTATACCCCCGTCGAAATTTGATAAGCTTCAAGCATTTTATCAACGTAATCGGAAGCAAAGCTAATCCAAATTTTTTTGAGCGGGTCGGTTTTGTTGGAATGGTAATGGTGGGAGTCCCGCTTGTTGATAAGAAAAGTGTCCCCTTGCGATAAAGTATACCATTTTCCGTTTATGTAAATTTCCCCTTTGCCTTCTAAAATATGTTCAAAAACGTAGTATTTATTCGTTGCCACCCGACTTACGCGATAGGACGAATACGGGTGCGTAATCCCGATAAGAATATTTTCGATAGGGAAACTCCCGTCGTGAATGAGCCGTACTGCATCTTCGTGGTCGGGGTATAAAACCGTTAAGTCTTGTGTTTTCGTTTCAGGGGCGTTTGTAATGTTGCGCATAATCCTAACCTATTTGCCGATTTTCTTTATTGATTTTTGCCTTTTTTTATATTATACTATGAATTACAATGAAAGGCAAGTATTTTAAATAGGCTTCTTTAAGGCGTATGAAAAGAATAAAAAGGAAAGCAATTTTCTTAACGCCCTACGTCGCCTAAAAAATAAAAAAAGGAGAAAACAATTATGGCAAAAAGTAGACTGATCGGAAGCTATCCCGTAATCGGGATCAGACCGACGATTGACGGCAGACGCGGACCTTTAAAAGTGCGCGAAAGCTTGGAAGTGCAAACGATGAACATGGCGAAGAGCGCGCAAAAGCTCATTCAAGAAAACGTGTTCTATTCGAACGGTGAGCCCGTGAAAGTGGTAATCGCGGACACGACTATCGGTCGGGTTGCGGAAGCGGCTGCGTGCGCGGACAAGTTCAAAAAAGAAGGGGTGGATATTACGATTACCGTCACGCCTTGCTGGTGCTACGGCTCGGAAACGATGGATATGGACCCTATGACGATTAAAGCGGTTTGGGGCTTTAACGGCACGGAAAGACCGGGCGCGGTGTATCTTGCGGCGGTACTTGCAGGGCACGCGCAAAAAGGTTTGCCTGCGTTCGGCATTTACGGACACGACGTGCAGGATTTAGACGATACGTCTATCCCTTGCGACGTAGCGGAAAAGCTCTTGCGGTTTTCCCGCGCGGCAGTAGCGGTTGCGACGATGCGTGGAAAATCCTATTTGCAAATCGGTTCGATTTGTATGGGGATCGCAGGTTCGATCGTAGACGTGAATATGTTCGAAGAATATCTCGGTATGCGGGTGGAAAGCGTAGACGAAGTAGAAATTATCCGCCGAATGACGGAAGGCATTTATGACGAAAAGGAATACCAAAAAGCGCTTGCGTGGGTGAAAGAAAAATGCAACGCAGACTTCGATAAAAACCCCGAAAATCTCCAACGCACGGCGGAAGAAAAAGCGAAAGACTGGGAATTTACCGCAAAAATGGCTTGTATTATCAAGGATTTGATGAACGGCAATCCCAACCTTCCCAAAGGCGCGGAAGAAGAAATGGTCGGGCACAACGCGATTGCGGCAGGTTTTCAAGGACAACGGCAATGGACGGACTTCTATCCCAACTGCGATTTCCCCGAAAGTATCTTAAACTCCACGTTCGACTGGAACGGCGCGAGAGAACCGTATATTTTGGCTACGGAAAACGATAGCTTAAACGGCGTATGTATGCTGTTTATGAAACTCTTAACAGGCAGAGCGCAAATTTTTGCAGACGTGAGAACGTATTGGTCGGGCGACGCTATCAAGCGCGTGACGGGCTACGAAATCGACGGAAAAGCCAAAGAAGCGGACGGGTTTATTCATCTTATTAACTCGGGCGCGGCGTGCGTGGATGCGTGCGGGGAAGTCAAGGACGAAAAAGGCAACGCCGTGATGAAGAAATGGTGGGAAATGACGGACAAGGATATTGACGCGTGCATGAAAGCGACGACTTGGCCGTACGCCGATTTAGGATATTTTCGCGGTGGCGGGTATTCTTCGCGCTTCGTGACGAGAGCGGAAATGCCCTGCACTATGATAAGACTGAATATGGTAAAAGGGCTTGGTCCTGTGATGCAAATTGCCGAAGGTTGGACGGTATCTATCCCCGACGACGTCACGGATAAGCTTTGGAAGAGAACGGACTACACGTGGCCTTGCACTTGGTTTGCTCCCCGTTGCACGGGCAAAGGCGCGTTTAAGACGGCGTACGACGTAATGAATAACTGGGGCGCAAATCACGGCGCGATTTCCTACGGGCATATCGGCGCGGATTTGATTACAATGTGTTCAATGCTTCGTATTCCCGTATGTATGCACAACGTAGACGAAAAGGATATCTACCGTCCTGCAAGCTGGAATGCGTTCGGTATGGACAAAGAAGGACAGGATTACAGAGCTTGCCAAGCTTATGGACCTATGTATAAGAATATCAAATAAAACTACTTAACGGCAAAAAGAAAACCGACGAGAAATTCTCTCGTCGGTTTTATCGTTTGGTTAATTAGTCGTTATACGGGTCGTTTTCCGATTTAGGTTCTTCCGTTTTCACTTTCTTTGCTTTTACGGGTTTTTCCTTTTTCGGAGCGGGTTTCTTTTCGCGCTTTACGCGAATGGTATGACCGCGCTTTTTCAAGATAACTTTCCGTACGATTAAGCTCACTACCGCTAAAACGAGTACGCCTGCCACCGCAAGGGAGCTGATTAACAAGAAGGTGTTTGCGCCCGTAGCCGTCGTCGTTTCTTCTTCGGGGGTTTCTTCTTTGTCCGTTTCGGTGTCGGTAGGAATCGTCGTTTCCGAAAGCGAGTAGTTCACGTATACTTCGTGTTCGCCGCCCTTAGAATAGCTCAAATACGCCACGCCTTCTTTATTATACGCGCCCGTCGTATAGTTCTTGTAGGAATTGCCTACGCCGTTATCGTCTTGCGTTTCGTCGTAGCGAAGGAATTTCGGGGAGTCGTAGAAGGAATATCCGTCTTTTACAAGCTCCGTCGCGCTATCTTCTCTATCGGCAATCAAGTCGTCGAAAGATTCAAACGTACCGGGATTGTCGGAATCGAAAAGCACGTAGGAGTTCGCCGCAACCGTCGCCGTGCCTTCACGGTTTCCGCTCCAAACTTCTAAACGGTAGTTCTTAGCGTTTTCACCCGTTTGCACGTAGAAAGTAATCGTCTGCCAAACGCTTGCGCTCGTCGCGTCGCCTTTGATTTCCACTTTCAGTTCTTTCGCGCTTTCCGCTTGATAGCGGGCAATCGAAAGGGGAAGTTGGTTGACTTTATCCGCTTTTTTCAGTCTGCTCGTTGCGTAGTACGCACCGTCCGCCTTGTTGAAATAGAACGCAATACCGTCGTTGCCGTCGTTAATCCATTTTGCGTTGTAGTCGTAAGATACTCCGCCTTTTTCTACGAGTAAGTTTTGTTCTTCGTCTTGCTTAGCGTAAGCGGAAAGGTTTGCGTAATACGCATCTTTACCGTTCGCCGTAATCAGCTCTTGCGCGCCTGACCATTCAGCGTTAACCTTGTAAAGCCCGTTGGATTGAAGCTTAAACGCAATATTTGATTTTTTCTTATTTTCCTTAGGGTCTTCTACGCAGACGTTGCCGTTGTCGTCGTACCAGAAGGATGCTCGGCGGGCAATCGACATCACCGACTTATCGTCGCTTTCGCTCATATCCACGAGATACACGGTTGCAACCGCGCCTTCGCTAACTCTAACGCGTACGGAAACCGCCGTAGGGGAGTTCGCCGCAAGGGTTTGCGTTTGGCTTCCGATAAAGCCGTAGGAAGCGTTTGCCTTTTCATTATAAATATAAAGGGGTTGGGTTGCCGCAATTTGTAAGCCTTGCGTTTTGCCGAACAGCTTTTCTTCGATAGCGGTTGCGTTTTCTTCGTCGGACTTAGCGGGGTCGTAAAGTCCCGTTTTGTTCAACCAGTAGTCGCCGGAAGTATCCGCTTTCGCTTCTTCGATATAATTTTTGATATATTCTTTATTGATTAACCCCGCGTTTGCGTTGGAGTTGACCGTGTTATCTTTGCCGTCTTTGAAAACGTATCCGCTGTTTCCAACCACGCCGAGATAATTTTTCGCGTTTGCGATATTTCTTTCAATCTCGTTGGTGGGGATATACGCCGATTCGTCGAAACGGTCGGTGGAAGTTTCTTCTTCGTCGTCGGCAAAAGAAACCGTTTTCGCGTACGTACCTGCGCTCGCACATTCATATTCGCCGTCGGTAAGGGAGATGGAACGGAAATTCGTGAACGCCGCAAAGCCCGAATGATAATCCTTTTTATTCGTGGCTTTTACCGTCGTCAAACCGAACGTAAGCGATAAGGAGAATTCTTTTTGCTCGTCGGATTTGTTTTCGATATAGAACACACATTCCTGCCAGCCGTCGTAGATATCCTTGTTTTCGTCGTTGATATCAACTGCCGCAATCGTCGTGGTGTCGATAGAAGTGAGTTCAGCAAGCGTTTCGCCGTCTTTATCCAAAAGCTTTGCGCCTGCGCCCGTAAACCCTTCCATATCCGCCGTCTTCACGAAGAACGAAATAGCCGTTTTCTTGCCAGCGTCAAGCGTAAAGCCCGTCATCTTCGCCGTATACGTCGCGCCGTCTGCGCTCATTAACAAAATCGTCGCCTTGTCGCTAAACAGCGTTTTGTCCTTGAAATAGTTTGCGTAGACTTTATCGCGGTAAACTGCGTTTGCGCCGTTTTTTAAGGGCGCGTCTTTGATTGCCGCAAAGTTCGAGAAAGAAGACGCGATATCGTTCGTCGTATCAAAGTTCAACTGTCCGTAGAGCTGTTGCGTACCCGTAGGGTTCGCCGCAACGTACCCGTCTTCTTCGGTGACGCCGATATTTAACTGCGTGGTATGGAACGCGCCTTCCGACCAGCCGTTTGCCGTTTCGCTATTCACGGATACGCCGAACGCCTTTTTACCGTTTTTCGCATCAAAGAGCTTGTCTTCCGCTTCGTCGTCGAAATACGTCCATTCGTCTGCGCCGATAGAAGGGATTTGCGTTTTATTCGTAAAGATTTCACATTCTACGTCGTCGAAGAACGCGTAGCCGTTGACGTGTTCGAAAATATCCGAAGTGACGGTGCCTTGCCCAAGCCCGAGCGTAAGCGTGAAAGTGCTTTCCGCAAAAGCCGAGCCTTCCAGCCAGAAGGTATATTGCGTCCAGTCGTTCGTGTTGATGTTCTTAACCTGCATTTGGTCAAGCGTTTTTCCGCCTACCGTTTGGTTGACACCGATATACGCGCCAACGTCTACCGCAGGTTGCGCTTCGCCGTAAGCTGACGTTTCCAAGTCCTTCGTCTTTACCCAAACAGAAAGTTTTGCATACGTGTTAGGTTGCAAAGTAATCGTCGAAGACGACGTGAATTTTTGCGCCGTACCGCGATTGTCGGTGTATTGATTGTGGATCATCAAAACGTAAGGGTCGTAGTTTTCCGAGCCGACTTGATCGGGCGTGCCGGGATTATACCCCAAGTTCGAGAACAGGGGAATATCGACTGCGCTGATATTGAATGCGTCGGTATCGGCGTTATAGAACTCCAACTCGTCGAAATCTTCGTCCGTTTCGTCTTCGTAAGCTTCCGCGAATTTGAGCTTATCATACGCGGACATTTTCGACCAGTTCGCTTTCGCTTCGGCTACGGTCAATTCCGCAGGGTCTTTGTCGAGCTTAGACTTCGTAAGATTATTCCACTTTTCGTCGGAAACGTCGATAATCCCGCTCTTGGCTTTCGACGTTTGTCCGCTCGTCGTTTTCGACCAGCCTGACGTGTCGGTAATAATCAAGTTCGTAGCTTTCTTGCTGTTGTATTGGAAGCTTGCGTTTAAAATAGGGGAAACGCCGGGATCTTTATCGACCGTTTCGGTGCTTTCCGTTTCCGTATCCGACGAATCGGACGAAGACGAAGAAGACGACCCGCAAGCCGCGAGCGTTGCGATTGCCGACGAAGCCATCATCAAGCTCAGACACAGAGCAAGGAGCTTTTTATGTTTGCTGTTTTTGAAACTTTCTGCCATTTAACCACCTTCGGTTTATTGTTTTCGTTGCCCTTAAAGTATAGGGCGGTATACGCATTTTAGCCAAAATCGGCGAGAATACGCTTGTACCTTTCTATTTTAATATAAAATTCGATTTGACGCAAGCGTTTACGGTGAGAATTAGAAGAAAAATTTTTATAAAATAAAAAAAATTACGCAAAATACGGATATCCAAAGCTTTTTTGGTAAATTACGGGTTGTAAAGGGGAAAAACTATGACGCAAACGTTTAAGAAAAACGCACGCCGTATTTTATGCGGAACGCTGGTCGGGGCGGCGAACAGCCTATTCGGCGGTGGCGGGGGCATGCTTGCCGTGCCGTTGTTAGAGCGTACGGGCTTAACGCAAAAGCAAGCGCACGCAACGGCGATTTTAGTGATTTTACCCGTTTCGGCTTTTTCGTTTTTATTATACGTTTTCAAGGGCTTATACGATTTTTCGGTTCTTATTCCGACGGCGATAGGCGTAAGCGTAGGGGGATTTTTAGGCGCGCGGTTATTAGGCAAACTTCCCGTGAAATACGTTGGACCGATTTTTGCGGTTTTACAACTCTTTGCCGGCGTATGGATGCTGTTTGCCCGTTAGATTGCCGCGCTCCACTTCCTTTCGCTCGGCTCTGCCCACACCCGACAGAAACTGAGTTTCTGGACTTCCCATTAAAAGGGACAACGTCCCTTGACCCTTGTAAGGGGCGTGGCTACATAAGGAGCGTGGATATGTCGTTTTATTTATATTTACTACTCGGGTTTTTAGGCGGTGTGCCTGCTGGAATGGGTATGGGCGGGGGGACGGTAACGATACCGCTTTTGACGCTCGTAGGCGGGGTCGGGCAAAAGATTGCGCAGTCGGCGAATTTGTTTGCGTTTTTGCCTATGAGCGCGCCGGCGCTGAAAATACATTCGGAAAACGGGTTGCTGAAAACCGAAGGAATTTGGTGGATTATTCTGCCTGCTTTTTTAATCGGGGCGGCAGGGGCGTTTTTTGCGGCGGCGTTGCCCGCGCGGACGTTGGGAAAATTGTTCGGCGCGTTCTTAATCGGATTGTCTGCGCTTACTTTTTATCAGTCTTTTTCCACGCAAAACGGTTGATAAATAACGGGAAAAGTGGTATAATAGCTAAAAACCAAAAAGGATATATTTGCTATGAGAGCTTATCGGTATATTTTGTTTGATTTAGACGGTACGCTAACCCTTTCCCATTCGGGCATTTTCGATTGCTTAACCCATACCCTTCGTGAAATGGGGTATCCACCCGCAAGCCAAGACGTGATGAGAAAATGGATAGGTCCGCCGATTACTAAGTCTTTTCAAATCCTGTTTCAAATGACGGACGAAGATGCCAAAAAAGCAACGGAAATTTATAGAAAACGCTACGGCGTGAGCGGTTGGGAAATGAACGAGCCTATGCCAGGTGCGCTCGAAAGTTTGCAAAAATTGCGCGCGGCGGGGTACACTCTTGCGCTTGCAACGTCGAAACCGCAAAAGTTTTCGGACAAAATAACCGAAAAATTCGGCTTTGCGCCCTATCTTTCCGTGCAAGTCGGGTGCGGATTAGACGGGAGTTTTCCCACCAAAGCTTCCGTTATTCAAGAAGCCGTCCGACGGCTGAACGCAGAGCCTTCTTCTTGCTTGATGGTGGGGGATAGAGAACACGACGTGTTCGGCGCGAAAGAATGCGGGATTGCCGTTGCTGGGCTGAAAACGGGCTATGCGTTAGAAAGCGAACTCGAACGGGCGGGCGCGGATTACCTATTTGAAAATTTTCAGGAATTGACGGATTTCTTACTGGCAGAAAACTAACGACGGGGCGGAAAACCGCTCCTTATTTTTTGGCTGAAAAATTAAACGGGACGGTTTTGTGCAAAAAGACTATAAAATTGCACAAAAAAAGTAGGGTCAAATTGTCAAAAATGAAGAAATTTGCGAAAAAAGAGAAAAATTTTTCAAAAGGGTATGGACAAATGCGTTTTTATATGG
>CAJGCN010000001.1 GCA_904501815.1 uncultured Clostridia bacterium | reverse complement strand
TTAAGTTCAGGGTTCGGTTCGTTTATTGGATCTGGAACGTTTACTGACGCCGAAAAGCCCAAGAGAGAAAACGTAATCGTGTTGAGTAGCGTTGCGTTGAACAACAGTCTTACGAGCTGTACTGGTGTGGCAGTGTTTACTAACAGAGCTACAATGGAAAGTAGTAATACGGCTTCGTTGGAAGGCTTCGGCGCGTATTGGACGACAACGAGCAAAGCTCCTGTATGGAATACGGCGAATTAGCAAAGCAATCAATAAAATTTTATAGTGTTCAATCAAAAAGTAGCCACTTGTGAAGCGAGTGGCTACTTTGAGAAAAGACAAAATATAAGAAATAGGAATTGAACACTTATAAACTAAGACGAAGGCACGGTATGGAATATATTCTTTTATTTTTTGTTATTTTTTTGGCCTACATACAAAATATTTTTATAAAACAAAACGATAAAAAAACGCAAGATGCAGAAAATGCTCAAATGTTTTTTTTGTTCTTCGAAGTATTAGCAGCAACTATATTTTTAGGAATATTGTTTATATTTAATTTCAATTTTTCTTGGACGACGTTTTTCTTTGCAATGGGATTTGCTTGTTCATTTTCTACTTGTATTTTTTCTTCCTATATGGCAATAAAAACAGGCTCTCTTTCATTAAGCGCGTTAATTTCGTCGTTTTCCATTATTATACCCGCGTTATACAGCGCGATTATTTTGGGCGAAAAATTTACGACGTTGGGTATTATCGGTTTATTTTTGTTATTTGCATCGCTTATCTTGGTGAATACGATAGAAAAGGAGAAAAAATTTAATTTTAAATGGTTGTTTTTTGCCATACTTTCTTTTTTAGGGAATGGGATAGGAAGTACATTGCAAAAAGTACATCAAAGCAATTTGTCGGCGCAAGGTATGCAAGCGAATGATTACGCAGTATGTTTTCAATTCTTTGCAATGTTAGCGGTGACGGTGATTTTTGGAATTTGCCTTATTTCTAAAAAGCCTAAGAATTTTAAAACATTGATAAAAAAGAGTTGCTCGTATGCTTCGGCTACGGGTGTCGCAAATGCAGGATGCAATATCTTAATGTTATTATTAGCGACGGCTTTACCAGGCGTAGTATTATATCCTTCCGTTTCGGCAGGATTGATCGTCTTTACGTTTATAACAGGACTAATTATTTATAAAGAACGTTTTACGAAATGGCAATATATCGGCTATGTTTGCGGTATAGTATCCGTTGTTTTATTAAGTATATAAAAAGTAAAAAAATGGTAACAAATCATGGAATTTGAATTTAAAAATGGTTTATATAATCACGACGACAATAATCAACCCTATTCTCTTGAAGTGGAAAAAGATAATCCTTACTATCATTTAAACGGTACGGTAAAAGAGCAAGGATATGCTTTGACTTTTAGCGGAGCAAGAGCGTATATCAACGTGCCGAGCATTTCGACGTTTACGTTGCATTTTGATTTAATGCATTATAAAAACGGATGCGTGAACGTAAATGAAAGTTTTGGCGTAGTATTTGGGTATGACAGACAAAACCGCACGGGATACGAACTCGAAATTTCCGCTTTGTCGAAGGGCGGGACGGCAATCGCCTTGTATGAAATCGTGGGAATACATACTCAATTATTAGAAAGAAAAGAATATACGTTTACTCGTGAATACGATAAAAAATACGGAGTAGATCTCATAGTAGATGGCAAAAAAATGCGTTGTCAAATGGGCGAGTGTGTGTTGGAATGCCCCGTTGAAAAGAAGAAAGGAAAAATCGGTTTTACGAGAGAAAATGCATTCCGTGAAATTTTCATTTCCGATTTACGCTTACAAACGCAAGAAATTGAGCCTAAGAAAGTAGGAGAATATCACCTTATTATTCCCCGTGATAACGGTGGGGTTTTGCCGTATAGCTTACATTTAACCGTGTCTGACATTGGGGAAAATATCTCGCAGGTCGAATATACCTTCGCCGACGGCTTGTATGCCCGTCCGCCTGCCGAGAAAGTACACGGAGCTTGTTGGGCGACGATTTATGAAGAATTCACGGGGCTGTATTTCAAAATTAACAATAGTAAACGCTTGTATATTGAAAACGGTGCGTTCCGTGTTTTAGACATGAATTATACGTCGAAAGTAAATGCCGACAATGGAGGTGAATTAGCGGCAATAGACGGAGTACTGCAAACCTATCGTGCTGTTTGTAAGGTAAAAGAAAAGCCGTTTTCCGGTACGTTTTTATTGCAAAATTTGGGTGAAATTGAACAGTTGTGCGTAGGATACAATGAGTTTGAGCAAATGTATGCGGAATTGTACAAGGGCGCACGCGAGTTTATTTATGATAAAGAAGGGAATTTAATTTATAACGGGGAATCCTTAGATATGGAATTTACCGTATCTGTTCGTTCGCCGCTGAATGAAGAATTAGCCGAAATGATTCCCGAAACGGCTTATAATCGCGCCGATATTATACGCCATTTGCAAGGCAATCACTATTTTTATACCACGCAGGAAGCGGCGTTTTACGTTGATATTCGCACGATACATACCGTAGAAGATATTTCGGTAAGATTTATTTTGCAAGACGCGTTCTTTAATCCTATTCGAGAATTGGAGTATTTTCAAAAACAAACCCCTAATGAATATCCAGTAAACCCTTTTAAGGCGTATGAGGTAAAAATATCTCCGCTTGCTTTGGGCGTATATCATTTGTCAGTGGAAGTGTATTATTTCGGCGAACTCGTCAAAGAACACCGTTCGGCGTTTGAAGTTATTGATAAAAACAGCGATATATCTCCGCAAGAAGCAAGTGGATTATTCCATTCGCACGTGGGGGACGGCGCGCCTTTGGGGGGAATCAATGCGGTGCCTGACTTTTGGTTTCCGATGCCCGATTGCAACGTACAACATTACGTCGATATCGCGTTGATTTTGCCTAACGTAGCAGAAGAGCGTCGCGCTTGGGAAATTTATCCCCTGTTCAAAAGAAAAATATTTGCATGGATGAATGGCCGTTGCGTGAGTAGGGCTGATTTGATTTCTGATGCGACGTTGGATTGGGGAATTACGCAAAATGCCGATTACGTGTATTCTAAAAACGGCGGGCGCAGAGAAGATAGGTTGTATGGGCGATACGACTTTTTCATCTATCGGGTTGTCCGCAATCAAATGCTCGATATGTTGGAAGAGTTTTTATGCTTACACGAAGATATTCGAAAAAAAGCAGGATTGATAAACGTACAAGAAAGGTTTACGTTGGAAGATTATCAGAACTTTATGTCGCTTGCCTGTGGTGAATTTATAGACTATTGCTTACCGATTATTGCCGAATGTGAACGAAAGGAATGGTTAAAAGTAAAAAGAGTTAATCCAAAGGTAAAGCGTACTACTTACGGGCATTGGAATGTATATATTTCGCCGTACATAGGGGCATATTCTTCCCGTTGGTACGGCGTGGACGCAACGAAAGCATACGAACATACGGACGGGTATTATCAATTTGAAGATTATCCGCACGTGTGTGGATATACGACAACTCGTGGGGCGTGGGCATTGACTACGGCGAAATTTTTAGACCCGCGCATACGTTTGTTTCCAGAATTATATGACGGCTGGCGTGAAGGTTGTCCAGACACCGCAATTTGCCCTGCAAAACCGCCTGTTGGTTTGTTTACTTGTAAGCCGTATATGTGCGTGACGCAAGTATACGAATATATTTTCAATACCCCGCACTATCGTTCGGAAAAACAAGCGTATAGTTATTGGAAAGATTATGGGATTATGTTGTTCCCAGAATATTTATATAACAGCGTGGCGGATAAGCTAAACGAATTTCTATATGCTTGGGGAAAGGCAATGGAAAATATTCCTGTTGCCCCCAAAAAGGGAAGCGTACTCGTATATGAAATTACCAGTGACGACGATAGATTTGACAAAAACAAGTGCTATGACGAATATTCTGGTGGGGATTACGGATACAGCGGACACGCTGCACATAATATCAGCGATTCGGGTTTAGCGTATATGTATAAAGCATTGCGAGAAGGAGGGCTTCCCGTTAGCGGGGCGATAGATTATGCCCGCTTGCAATCTTTAACCAAAGAAAACTGCGATATGGTGATTTTACCCTCCCTTACCAAAGCGGATAAGAAATCAATCGAGGCATTGCGCGCATTGCATAAAGAGGGTATACCGCTTATAGCCGTACATAACGTGGACGGCTTAGAAGACGTATTTGGCGTAAAACGCAACCGTCGTAAAAAACGCTTGACCTATTTAACGGACGGAGGCTCTAAGGAATACATCACTCCTTACGAAGTAGAATTGTATTACGACGCGGTTGACGGAGAAGCGTTGCTTTGGGCGGATGATAACACGCCGATTTTAATACGCAGAGAGAATACCCTTCTACTCAACGCTCCTATTTGTCAAGTAGGAATAGATAGCGTGAAACATTCGGTGTATAATACGGCGTACAACATTAGTGCGTTGTTGGAAAGTACGATTACGGATTGTATGCGTAAACTTTCTACTTCGGGATATATAGCGGATAAACGTTGCGGTATAACGCCTTTTGTGAATGAACGGGGAGAAGACGTGTTATTGCTCGTCGATTATTCCAAAGATTTGGGCGGGGCTACTTATGAAAAACCCATTCGGGTAAAGGTGGAGCTCCCTGAAAATACGTATTGTAATGCAGTAGGTGTTTACGGTTGTGAACAGATAGGAAAGCGTATGAAAAACGGAAAGATTTCCGCAATTTCGGTGGGAATTTTACGGCAACAATCTATTTTATTGAAGCTCGTTAAATAAAAGGAGAATAGTATGTATACGATTAGAGAATTTTATGGAGAAGAGGGATTAGCCTATCGCCAACTTATGTGTATGATGTTTCGTTGGCAGAATGCGCAATTAAATAAGCCCGAAGAATTCAAAAAGCAACTTGTAGAGGAAGATGAAAACCAAGAAGACGGATTTTTCCGTATGGGGGCGTATATCGGCGATAAGCTGTATGCCGCCATTGAATGTAGCGGTCATACGATCTATTTTGATGGGACACAATGTAAAATGTGTGGCGTTGGGGGAGTCGTTTCCGATTTTAACGGACCTAAGGGAGCAATTAAGCAAATTTATGTAAAAGCTTTTGAAAAAATGCGTCAAAACGGACAAATTTTTTCTCATTTATATCCCTTCGCGGAAAACTATTATCGGCAGTTCGGATATGACGCGAGTGCCGAATACGCGTTTTGGAACGTGCCAGTAGAACGAATGTCTTTTCCGCAATACGGAAAAAATATATATTTTGACGGCTCGGATAAGATGAAAGCGGATATTGAAAAAGTGTATGCACAGTTTAGTGTTAATCAAAATTTAGCGGTCGTTAAAAATAGAACGCAATGGAGGCTGTTTTACAATAATCGCGTGCCTTATCAAAATAGAAGTTCATTCGTGCATTATAATGACGAGAACGTACCGGACGGATATATGGATTTTATAGCAATCAAAAAGGACGGTACGCAAGATTTAGAAGTAAAAACTCTTTGGTATACGACGATGGAAGGCTTGAAGGGGTGCTTATCTTTATTTGAAAAGCAAAAACAATATTGCAATCGAGTAATCATAAAATTGCCCAAAGAGTTAGACGTTTCGGCGTTTATTGACAGCACGGGCGGTTGGGGCAGAAAGGATAAAGATGCCTTACATAGTTTAACAAATAACGGAACAAGCCGCGTCGTTGACGTCGAAGAAGTATTAAAATTAGCAAAAATAGACGGAACGGGACAGGTTTGCATAGAAATCGTGGGCGATCATTACGCGTCGTGGAATAACGGTTGTTATACGATTGAATTTGGAAAAGAAAGAAAGATAACAAAAGGCGGAAAACCGGATATACAAATGGATATTAATGCTTTTTCTTCTGCGATTTTAGGAAGATATGCTTTCGACAATTTAGAACTGTTAGAAAACGTACGCATCCTATCTAATTGTGAGAATTTGAAGAAACTCTTTTATAAGAAGCCGATTTGGTTAGAAGATACGTTTTAATTCATAAAAAAGATAATAGGAGAAAAATTATGAAATACGCAATCGGTTTATCTTCTTGCGGAAAAGGAATAAAGGCAAAGCTTTGCTGATTATCAAAGAACGGGATAATCAGAATGGAGTTATCAGATAAATAACGATATTATCAAAATCGAAACCTAATTTTGGAAGGTAGTCTTAAAATAAGACTTATAAATAAAATTTTTTAATTTTAAATTTAACGAGGTGTAAAATGGCTGTAATTGTAAACAAAAAAGCAAAAGATGTAAACATTGCGTACGTTGGTGGCGGTTCGCGCGGTTGGGCGTGGGCGTTGATGAGCGATTTAGTGGCGTGTGAAGATATGTCGGGTACAGTCCGCTTATACGACATTGACAAGCCGGCAGCGGAAAGCAATAAAATCATAGGTGAAAAATTTAACGCTGTAAAAGGGGCTGTAAGTCATTGGAATTACCAAGTATCTAATACGCTTAGTGAAGCGTTAAAGGGTGCAGACTTTGTCATTATATCCATTCAACCTGCCACTTTTGACGAGATGGAAAGCGACGTACACGAACCTGAAAAATACGGTATTTATCAATCTGTAGGCGATACGGTGGGGGCAGGAGGTGTCGTGCGTTCTTTGCGTTGTTGCCCCATGATAGAAGAAATCGCGTTTGCGGTGCGGGATAATTGCCCCAACGCTTGGGTAATTAATTACACAAATCCTATGACAATGTGCGTAAAGACTTTATACCGTGCATTCCCTGAAATTAAAGCGTTTGGATGTTGCCACGAGGTTTTTGCAACGCAAAAATTGTTGGCAACGGCTTTGGAAGATATTTACGGCGTAAAGGGCGTAAAGAGAGAAGAAGTCAAGGTAAATCCTATCGGTATTAATCATTTCACTTGGCTTACGTCCGCAAGATACAACGAATACGACCTTTTTGAGGTGTATAAAAAATTCGTGGATAAATACTACGAAAGCGGGTATAAGGAGGACAAAGAAGAAAACTGGGCGGATAGATATTGGAAACGTGCCGAACGGGTAAAGATGGATTTATTCAAACGCTATGGGGTAATCGCGGCGGCGGGTGATCGGCATTTATCCGAATTTTGTCCTGGAAACTGGTATTTAAAAGACAGAAAAACGGTGGATGAATGGATGTTTGCTATTACGGACGTAGCCTATCGCAAAGAAGATTTGAAAAACCGCAAGAAAAAGAGTGAAGATTTAGTGTCGGGTGCAATCCAACCGGAAATTACGCCTACGGGCGAAGATGGAGTCAATCAAATGCGTGCGCTACTTGGCTTACACGAAATGATTACGAACGTAAATATCCCTAATGAAGGACAAATTCCGAACTTACCTTTGGGTGCGGTGGTGGAAACTAACGCAATATTTAGAACGGACGAAGTAAAACCCGTGTTTGCAGGGGCAATTCCCAAGCAATTATACGCTATGATTGCGCATATCGTAGGCGAGCAAGAGGCGTTGGACGAAGCGATTGCGGAAAGAAATTTGGATAAAGCATTTGCCGTATTTGCAGGTAGTCCGCAAGTGCGTTGTTCTTTGGCGGACGCAAGAAAGTTGTTTGATACTATGGTTGAAAACACAAAAGAATATTTAAAAGAATATGAGGTATAAGATATGTTTGAAGTGACTTCACCTGAAAGTGTGGGAATTAAAAGCGAGTGGATTAAAAATTTTATCAATCATTTGATTAAAAAAGGTTTTCCTATGCATGATGTTGTCATTATGCGAGGGGAGAGAATTTGTTGTGAGGCATATTGGAAGCCGTTTCATAAAGGTTTTTGCCATAGACAATATTCTCAAACAAAATCGTTTGTTTCCGTTGCTGTCGGTTTGTTAGAGGAAGAGGGTAAGCTCTCTTTGGACGATAAAATTGCCGATTATTTTAGGGATAGAATTACAAGAAAATTGCCCGAATACTTAGAAAATCAAACAATTCGCGATATGCTTAAAATGACTACAAGCTCGTATTTTGGAGTAAATTGGCTGACGGCGGAAAACAAGGATATGGTAGATATATATTTCAATCAAACGGAAATAACGCACCCTGCGGGTACAATTTGGCGGTATGATAGTAATGGTTCGCATCTTTTGTCTATGCTAGTGGAAAAGGTGTCGGGGAAAACGCTGCTCGCATATTTAAAAGAGAAATTATTTGATAAAATGGGTACTTTTCAAAACGCAGAAATGTTAAAAGGACCTGTTGGGGAAAGCTGGGGAGACTCCGCTATGATTTGTACTCCAAACGATATGCTGTCCTTTGCGCGTTTTGTTATGAATTACGGTACTTGGAAAGGCGAGCGTTTAATGAATGAAAAGTATTTACGGGACGCAACCTCTTTATTGACCATTACGGAGCGCCGTATTGGATACGGCTATCAAATTTGGGGATTGAGGAATAATTCGTTCGCATTTCTCGGACTTGGAAAGCAACTTACCGTTTGCAATCCCGAAAAAGATATTATTCTTGTTTTCAATAGCGATAGTCAAGGTTTGCCTTATCCTTACAGCGTGATATTTGATTATTTTTTTGAGGATATCGTTGAAAATATCACAGAAAATACGTTGCCTGAATGTGCCGAAGAGCAAGAAAATCTGCAAAAATTATGCGATAATTTAACTCTTTATTGCGTACACGGTATGACCAAAACGCAAATAGAAGACAAAATTAACGCAAAGACGTATAAGGTTTTGGGGGAGAACGCACAGGGGATTACCCAGTTTCGTTTGTCATTTGACGGTGTAAGCGGTGGTGTTTTCGAATATGTGAACGCGCAAGGCGAGAAGGTGCTTCCGTTTGCAATCAACGCCAACAAGTTTTGCAAATTTCCTCAATTAGGATATTCTCACGAATACGGTGGCTTGCCTACGACAGACGGATATATGTACGATTGCGCTGTGTCTGCGGCTTGGATGGACGACACCCGTTTTGAAATATACGTACAGGTGATTGATAAATATTTTGGGAATTGCACGATGACGTTCTGTTTTAAGGATGACCTTGCGTGCGTGGAAATGATAAAAAACGCAGAAGGGTTTATGGAAGAATATCAAGGATATTTCGTTGCAAAACAGATATAAGATAAAAGTAAATATCAAATAAAACTGTGATTAAAAAAATATAAAATACCTGAAAGAATTTACAGAATTTTTCGACAAACCATATTTGATTGATTTTTTACTTAAGACTTTAAGTAAGTAGGGTTTATCGATACGGATATTTATTTTGTTGCTGAATCCTTCAAATAAAGAGCGGGTTTCTAAACTTTTATATTTTAAAGAGTATTGAAATATTATTTTTTTTACGAAACGTTTATTTGAAACTTGATGGGGAGTAAAGGAATACAAAAAATAGGTTCCTGAAGTGGCGCAGGATTATCCACAAGTATATGTTTATGGACGGATATTGCTGGCAAAGGGTATATATTTTAGACATATAAATGGTTTAACACTAGATAATGTAAAGATTGAAACTTTCCGTTTGGATGCTCGTGCGGTTTTTATCTTTGACGATGTGAAATTACAGAAATAATTTTTAATTATTTTGATATTTGTATCACAAATAATAGGTAAATATGATTATGAACGGGAAATATTGCTCTCAAAAACCATTGCAGATACGTTCTACAAATAGTGAGATAATACTGACGGGGGCTGTGAAAACATTAAGAGAGAATAAAGGTGTCTAAGCAAAGTACAAGGGTACGGAGATGACCCGTTTTTAGGAAGAAATTAATATCACTTATTATAAAGGATAAACAAAATGGAAGAAGTTTGGGCTCAAATAATTAGTTTTGGTGCGTTGTTATGGATAGTTATTTCCTATTTTGCAAGCAAAAAAAATTATTTGCTTTTTCAAGCCTTTGGAATGGTTTGTTTGATGCTGTCGTACTTATTAAAAAATAATTATTTTGCTATGGTCGGTATAGGCTTAGGTTTATTGCGAGCTTTGATTTTCTACATATATGAGCTTAAGGGAAAAGAAGCTTCAATAGCGCTATCTTTTATTTTTGCGATTTTAGTAGTAGCTTCTTATTTTATTGTAAATATAGGAATACAGAAAATAGGGAAATACCAAGATATTCTTTATGTAGTTTCGTTGGTATTTTATGCATTTACATTTCGACTTAGAGATAAAAAAATACTTTTATATACAACTTTAATTCCAACTTCATTAGCATTCATTTACAATTTAATTTGTTATTCAACGTTATTTGTCGTTTTGACGTATGCGTTTGAATTGTTTGCAAACGTAGTGGCTATTTTTAAGTTTTATTATGATAAAAACAAGAAAATAATTACGAAAGGAAAACATAAAACCGCGAGATGATTGTATTGGTAAAATGACGAATTTGAACGAATTGAAGACGAAAATCCGAGAGAAGTTTATTGCATTTACCATAAATAATGGAAGCATTCAAAACTTTATAATTGAAGATATCCATCCTTATAAGACGAGTGGGTTAAAGTCCGTGCGACTTCTTGCAGGTGTAAAAAAGGGGGGAGAAGAAGATATCGATTGCTTTATACAAAACGTTTATTTAAGTAATATGACGGGCTTATGTGCCGTAAAAATGTATCTTCAAACAGTGCCTTATATAGGTAAACCTGAACCAGCAGGCGTTGGTTGGATGAAAAATATCCGTTTTAATAATATAAAAATAAAACAATTATTGCATACCGACAGCACTTCTAATTTTGTGAATAAAGATTTAGGAAAAGGACACTTTGGGGTGTTTGAGTTGGGGGCAAATATACAAGATTTATATTTAACGAATATAAAGGCGGAAATGAATAAGAAGGATTATCCGTTGACGTCTCATTTCATAACGGTTGGTCCACGAACCGGATATATTGAACAAAAAAAATTGGAACTTTTTGACCCGTATATAGAATGTGAAGTAAAAAACGTTTACTATAAAAACATAAAGATTAACGGAAAAAAGATAAGAGATTTGACTTGGGAAATTAAAGAGGTTAAGTTTAGTAAATTATATGAAAGTGAAATGCCTTTTGGGTATGGCACGATTGAAAATGTTAAAATGTTAAATTAAAGAGTGTATTTTTTGGTATTAGTTCTTAAAAAGCACTATAAATATTTAATCAAACAAAGGGAGAAGAAGTATATTCCGCTACTTATTAGAAGTAGCGGATACAATTTAGTATGATAGACTTGATGAAAAGAAATTAGAAATCGTAAAAGTGAAAGTAAAAGAGAAGCGATTAAACGAGTTATTGAGTAAATATAAAGTTGCAAGATATAAAATAGCCAAAGTGCTCGGGGTAAGCGATGTGAGTTTGAAGGCTATGTTGGAAGGAAAAAACGTTAGATTGGAAAGTGCAGAAAAAGTCGCGAAAAATATGGAAAAAAAGTTGGATGAATTGTTTGATATTCAAATTATTTATCAAAAATACGCATATCAAACGATTCGAAAGATAAAAGTGACGGTTCAAGGGATTTTAACATATGCGAAGAAGTTGAGATTAATAGAGCATAATTTCGCTACGAGAGAATATCTTGATTATCCCGAACAAATAAAAAATATTCCCGAACATTTATCGGAAGAAAATTCGTTAGCGTTTTATAGGTTTTTGGTTGAGGGTAAAGATATAAAGAAAAGGACGATAGCGTTAATCGTTCTTTTAACAGGGTTGCGACGTGGGGAAATTTGTGGGTTGGAATTATCCGATATAGACTTAAATAATCAAACGATAACGGTACGTCGTTCAAGAGTAGTGGTTAATGGGTTCGGCTTAATAGAAAAAGAGCCGAAAAATCAAACGTTGGTACGAACTTTTTCAATACCGAAAATTCTTGTGGACTGTTTGAGCGAATATATTGTTTGGAGAGAAAATAAGAAAAAGGAACACGGGGAGGCTTGGAAGGCAGGAAATAAATTGATTGTTAGTGAATGTGGAACGGCAATATATCCGCAAACAACGAATCGTTGGATGGATGACTTAATGAAAGAAGCCAAGATTCCACGAGTGACGCTAAGAAGCTTGCGCCATACGAATATAACGTTGCAATTGATGGAAAACGTGCCGTTGATGACGGTGGCGAAACGTGCAGGACACGCAAGACCTAGCACGACAAGTGATATTTACGCCTATTGTTTTCAATCGCGAGATATTGCGGCGGCGAATGTGTTAGATGATTTATTTACATAATATAAAGGAAACAGTCGTTGAGTTGATAAGCTTTAACGACTGTTTATATTTTATTTGCGTAAATTGAATTGGTGTGAGTAAATCAAAGTAATTTTCGTGATTTATGAAAAATACTACTTCATTTTTCCCTTTAAAATAAAGGCTTTTAGACGATTAGTGCAGCAAAAGTGCAACATTGGCTCGTTTTGCATAAATGTATGAAAGAAATTAACGTAAAAAATTAAACAAAATCTTCAAAAAACGGGGCAACAGGCGTAAAAAAAGTGTTAGTTTGTGCAAAACTAACACTTTTGGCGCAGAAGACGAGAGGTTGTTGCAAGCAACAAAGCTTCGTCGCTAACAGCAATGCGAAAAGGTTGAGAAAACAGTGTAAGCTCCTCGCGCGAACTCGTGATAATTCGCGTTTTCGCGCTACTCGACTATGCCAAAAAAGCGAATAGGCAATAGCCTATTCGCTTTTTTGGCGCAGAAGACGAGATTCGAACTCGTGCTACGGTTTCCCATACTACTCCCTTAGCAGGGGAGCCCCTTGAGCCTCTTGGGTACTTCTGCATATATTCAAAACGCTATAATACTATATCATATTTTTTTTAGCTTGTCAAAGCTTTTTCGCTAAAAATAAGAAAATGTTTTGGAAAAAATTTTTTTCTCGGTAAAACTTGAAAATACGGGAAATTCCCCCATGATAATCTTGCGGAAATTAAAAAAATATGCTAAAATAGAACTAACAAGAGGAAAAGGAGTATATTTATTTATGAACATTTGGCACGACATTGCTCCCGAACGCATTACTGCGAAAAATTTCGAAGCACTTATTGAAATCCCGAAAGGCTGTAAAGCGAAGTACGAGCTTGACAAAGAAACGGGGCTTTTAAAACTCGACCGTATTTTGTATACGTCGACGGTCTACCCCGCAAACTACGGGTTTATTCCCCGTACCTACGCCGACGACGGCGACCCGCTCGACGTACTCGTTTTAGGTGGAGAAACCATTTATCCTATGACGCTCGTATCTTGCTATCCTATCGGTGTGATTAAGATGATAGACGGGGAGTCTTTGGATGAAAAGATTATCGCTATTCCCTTTGGCGACCCTACCTATAATAATTATTACGACGTACACGAACTTCCTAAACACGTCTTTGACGAAATGATGCACTTTTTTGAAGTGTATAAATCGCTCGAACATAAACAAACGACGGTGAAAGAAATTTGTCATCGCGACGAAGCGGTGGACATCATCAACAAATGCATTGCGGCGTATAAACAAAAATTCGGCAAAGCGCGCAAGAGAAAAGACTGAAAAATTCAAAAATTCCGCCTGTATAGACGGGATTTTTTTCTAAATAAGATTGACAATTACTACTAAATACTGTATAATAGAATAAATTAGAGATTTTATACATTTAATAGGATACTAAAATCGTCTTTTTCGACGAAAAAAGCAAAGATTTTTCTAAAAGGGCAATTTTCCTTGAAAAAGTTTATCGTATAATAGAAATAATCAAATCCGCAAAAAGCGGAAAGCAAAAAAGGGAGAGAGTATGGACTACACTCAAACGATAACGCCACAAAACAGAGCGGCGTTTAAGCGGAAAATAGAAAATGCGCACGCGCGTGCAGCGGTAGTGGGTATTTTGTATTTTTTGGCGATTATCGCGCTTGCGGTTCTCGCGTTTTTTCCTATGCTTTCTATCGGCGGAGTAAATTTATGGGTGCTTACCTTTTGGCAAAGCTTCACGGCTCTGAAAAATCTGCAAGGAATTACCTTTGCGATTATTCTCGATTTGACGGTTGCCGTGTTCTACGCGCTGATTTTACTCACGGTGGTTTGCAATTTTTTAAGAAGTTTAAAGAAACTCGGGTGGCTGTTTAAAAGAAGACCCAGCCGTTCCAACGGGTATAACAGAAACGTTTACGCAATGGAATCGCTCGGCAAATTGTTTTCAGGGTCTTTTCATACGCTCGTAGCGTTTAGCTTTTTGATTTATTTACTTTCCAAAGAACCTGCCATAGCAACCCAGCCTATCTACTTATATATTGCGTTGGGCGTTGGCGCGCTCGTGCATTTTCTCGGCGGGTTAATCGGCGGGGGGATTTCCTTGTTTGCCGTTGAAGGCGGAACGTTGCACGAAGAAAAACGGCGCGGGTGCGTGTTCGTTCCTTTTCTTCGCAACCTGTTGCAAATCGTAGCGGTGGCGGGTGTCGGACTTTTTCTCGTGCGTTCGGCGCAGGTGTTAAAGCTTGCGAATATTTTGCGGGAAACGGAATTTGCGGGTCTTTTAGGAAAATGGAGAGAACTTGTTGCGCCCCTTGCGTTCTTTTTAGTGTTCGTGTGGCTGTTGCCCCTTATCAAGCACGCGACGGGTATTGCCGAATACGACCGCGAAGGCTTTGAAGCATCGGGCAGAAATACTTTCCGCGCTTTCACTTTCTTAACCTTTTTAACGGCAATCGGTGGGGTAGTAGCGGAATATTTGTTTGCAGGCGTTTGGTGCTTGGACGGCGTGTATATCGCTATCGTAGCTTTACTTTCGTTTATTATCGAAGTATGTTTGAGAAAATATCCCGACGATACCGATCGCTCGGACGAAATTGAATCGGATAGCTTGCTTGGCGGAAGATACGTAGGCGGCGTGGAATTCGTACCGCCTGTGGAGCAAGAAAAACCTAAAACTTACGAATACTACGACGATTAAAAAAATTAACCACGAAAGACGAAATTTTTGAAAAGAAAAAAAATAGTCGGGAGGTGGTTTTGTCGATACGGCGGGGGAGCGCGTGAGCGCAAAGAAGTACGGATAAGAAAAATACACATAAAAAATGGGAGGAGAATAACTATGAAGAATCAACAAATGATTCAACAACACTACGGTATGGATATCGGTTGTGCGCCAACAGTAAAACAACAAAAGCACGTTCCTACGACGCCTGTGAATATGCGTAAGCGTGTGAGAAAAGCGCAAGGCAAAGCAAAGTGGATGGGATTTTTCTACTTTTTCGGTACGCTTGCATTTCTTGCGTTGGCGTGTTTGGGAATGTTCAGCTACGACAACAAGGGCGCAATCGAATATCTTTGGGTGGCAAACTTTTGGAAACCTTTCCTTGACATCAAAAACGGCTTTACGCTCGAAGTGATTAAACCTATGGTTAAGCCGTTGATTTATACGATTATGCTTCTCGTGCTGTTAATCAACTTTTTCCGCTGTTTTGGCAAGTTTGGTTGGCTGTATAAAAAGAAAGCGAGCAGAACGTACGGGTTTAACCGCAACGCGTTTGCAATGGAAGATCTCGGCAGAATTTTCTCTGGTTCGTTCTTCGCAGTCGTATTTTTTAGCTGTTTATTGTATCTTACGGGATATAGCTTTACGTTAATGGCTTATATCGCAGTTGGCGTTGGATTTTTATTCCACTTCTGGTGCGGGCTCGTAGGCGGAAACGTCAGCTTGTTCACGGCGCGTGGCGGTGTGGAAGAAGAAAAGAGAAGATACGGCAGATTTTCCGTGTTCCTTCGCAATTTGTTCCAAATCGCGGCGGTGGCGGGTATCGCGTTCTTCTTCTTGAAAATGAACACGCTTAAAGCGTTCGTTTCCGATTTGTTCGCAACGGGCGACTTTAAAGGAATACTTAACGATATCAATGCGTTAATCGTGGCGGCTATCGAACTTGTTATCGTCGTTTGCTGGCTCGTGCTCGTTAAGCACACGACGGCTTCGACGGAATTTGACCGCGACGGCGCGCAAGCGAGCGGTATGCATAACTTCCGTATCTTTACGTTCTTCATTTTCTTGCTTTCGGCAGGGCTCGTGTGCTTTGAATATTTCGTTCAAGGCGTAGGCTTTGGCGATAACTTGCAAACGATTTTGCTTGGGGTAGTCGCTTTCGTATCCTTTATTTTGGAATGTTGCTTGCGCCGTTTCCCGAAAGTAAAAGGCTCGATTAGAAGAAAGGAAGAATTCGACGCGCAGTACGTGCCTACGAATATGCCCCAAACCAGTCGCGTACCCTTGCATTGCTTCACGCAACCCGGTGTTATCACCTACGGCGGTCAGCAATATATGGTAATGCCTATGTCGCACAACGCGCCGAACTACGAAAGCGCCGCGCCTGTGGAATACTATTTCGTGGACGAGGAGGGATATTAAGATGAAGAGAAAGGTTTTTAAATCGAAAGACGATTACGAAATGATGATTGATGCGGATAAATACAGAGCGTATCAACAACCTGCTCCCCTTAATTATTCTATGGGGGTTAATCGCGGACCTATTCAAGCAGGGGTGTATATGCAACCTAACGGTACGCCCGTGATGATTATGCCTTTGATTGCGAGCGGTCAGCCTATGATGCCCGTAGCGCAAGAAACCGTGCCTATCGTCGTGCCGGATAAAAAGAGAAAGAAATAAAAAGAAAAAGCGATATGCGTCCAAAATTCGGGCGCATATCGAAATGCTTTTTAAAGGAGAGAACTATGAAGAAAGACAAACGCTTAAAAAATGACGGGCAACCCGTTTCGACTGAGCAACAAGACGCGGCGGCGGGCGCGTTTATAAATAGCGAAAACTGCGAAGAAATTTCGTCTATGAAACGCCGTATTAAAAAGGCGCACGCAAAGGCGAAGTTCGCGGGAGTTTTGTATTTGATTGGCTCGATTGCATTGTTTGCGTTTTTGTTCGTTCCGTTTTTAACGGTTCAAACGGCGGATAACAAGGCTTGGGAAGTTTCCATTCTCACCTTTTTAAACCCCGTTTTTAATCTCGGCGGTTTGAATTATAACTCGCTCGTGCTGTTGCCTGTTTGCGCGTTGTACGCGCTTATGCTTCTCGTTGGGTTTATTAATTTGCTCGTAAGCTTTTCCAAGCTCAGCGGTCTTTCTAAGAAAAACCCCACGCGTAATAAAGGGTATAACCGCAATTTCTACGCAATGCAAAAGCTTGGGAATTGTTTCTCGGGCACGCTTATCACCGTTCTGTTCGGCCTTTTGCTTATCTATGCGGTTGCGAAAGCGGAGTTTTCTGCGCTCGTATATCTTCCGATCGGCGTGGGCGTGTTGGTGCGCTTGATTGCAGGACCCGTTTCTGCGAAAATCGGTCGCTACGACATTGAAGAAACGGTCGTTGAATATAAGCGTTCTTCGAAAGTTTCGGCGTATTTCTTCCGTAATTTAATACATATTCTCGTCGTGGTCGCAATTGCGTTCTTCTTTGCAAAAGCAACCAACTTGAACGCTACGTTGACGGGCGTTTCCGTGAGCGGATTTTCGTATCTTACGGGAAATATAAAATTACTCTTAGACACCGTTTTACAAGTGCTTTTGCTCGTTTGGACGTTCGTGTTATATAATCACGCTTTCCACGCGACGGAGTATTCTATCGACGGTATGAACGCAAAGGGTATGAAGAATTACCGCGTGTTCTCTATGTTTGTGGCTGTCAACGCGCTTGCGTGGTTCTTCGTGCATTATTTTGCCGTTAGCGAATGGACGTGGTGGATTCTTTTAATCGTGCCTGCTTCGCTTCTTGCGTTTGTTTTAGACCTTGTTATCAAAACGAAAAACAACGATAGAGTACGCAACGCGTGTGTTGAACCCAAAGCCCAAGAAGCGTCGCAACAGCCCGTGCAACCTTCCTACCGTATTCCTTTGCAATGCATTACCCGTCCCGGCGTGTTTATGCAACCCAACGGTCAACCCGTAATGGTAATGCCTATGCAAAACGGTCAGCCTGTTATGTATCAAACGCCCGAAACGGCTATGCCCGTTCCTGTGCCTGCGCCTATCCCTATGCCTGCGCCCGTACCTGCCCCCGTGCAAACGGAAAAGAAAGAAGAAACGGCGCAACCCGAAACGCCTGCGTTCAACGAATGGGACGGATTGACCTTTGAATGGGAGCCGAACGGCAAAACCCGTGAAATCAATTGCCCGTATTGCGCGAAGAAGCTCAAAATTAAACAAGGCGCGCCTGGTTATCGTTGCGCGGCTTGCGGAAGAGTATTCCAGTTGCAAAAGGTAAAAAAAGAAGAAACTCCTGCGCAAGAAGAAAGCGCAGAAGAAACGCAAGAATAAACTTACAAAAAAGACGGACGAGAAAAAACACTCATCCGTCTTTTTTGAAGTACGGTTAGGAGGCTTTGAAAAGGCGTACTGCAACGACGGTCATATCGTCTTTGGAAAGATTGCCGTATTCTTCTATGGCTTTTTGCAAAATACAGTCGGCAAGCTCTTGCGGGTTAGATGCGGGGAGCTTTTTTAAGTTTTCATACAAGTCGGCGGTTGAGCCGAACGCCGAAGTAATCCCGTCGCTTAAAAACAAGAGTACGTCGTTTTCTTTTAATACGTAGGTAGACGCTTCGGGATGGAGTGAATCGAGAATTCCGAGCGGTAGGGTGGCGCTGTCGAGAATTTTCAAAGCGTTGCCTGATAAAATAAAGCCCGTCGGTGAGCCGATTTTCACGACGTTGGCTTCCCCGCTGTCCAAGTCCACGACGGCGATATCCACGCAAGCAAAGCTTTCTTCGCGGTTGAAAGCGAGCAGTTTGTTGACGGTGGAAAGAATTAAAGCAGACGGCATTTTCGCGCGGTAAAAGCTTTCGAGCAGGGAAATGGTGCTTTCGGAAATTTTGCGCGCGTATTCCCCGCTTCCCATACCGTCGGAGAGCGCGACCATAAACCGCCGTTCGTCTATTCTCGTGACGGAATGGGTGTCCCCGCTTGCCGTTTCGCCGTATTTAGTGGCGCAAGCCACGCCGAACGCCGCGTCGAAATAAGGTTTTTTGCGCAAAATACAGCAGTATTTTTCCTTGCTTAAAGGAAGTCTTTTAGAAATAATCATAGGCGAGCCGAAAAAAGCCGAAGAAACGTCGGCAATCTTTTTGACGGATGCGTTTCCGAACGTAATTAAAGAAAGCGTAAGTTCCCGTTCTTCGCCGTAGATAAGCACTTCCGAGCAAACGACCCCTGCTTTTAAAAGGGCTAAACTGAGCGCGCGTTCTTTTTCTTTATGCAAAAGCAACGGCTCGCTTTGCTCTAAGGCAATCCCACGCAAAATTTCGCTTACGCCCTGCGCTTGCTTGGCAAGGAGCGCTCGCCCCGTCGCGGCGTTTTCCGCTTCTAACATATAGTTTTTAAACTCTACGAGCTGACGGTTGACCGCGTAGAGTATTCCGCTTTGATTAACGCATTTTTGCGCCATTGCGCCAGGTACGTCGATTAAACTGACTTTGCCTTTCAAGCAACCGACGGAAACGAGCGAAACGAGATGACGTTGCACGTTTTCCGCCGCGCACTGAGAATATTGCGGGCATTTTTTGCAGACCTTATCGCAAACGAGATTGCGGATATATTCTTTGGCTTCATCTTCCGCTTGGGACGAGCCGAGTGAGTTGAAAGTGGTTTGTATTTCTCTAAATACGGCGGAAATCTCAAAGAGCTGTTCTCCGATTGCCGCGCGGTTGCGGTTGATTGCAATGCGGGAAAGATGTTTTTCCCGATAAAACACCAAATCGTCTTCTAAGCGGTGCAATAAAGGCGCAGGCAATAACAGGAATAAAAGACAGGGAATGACGGTAGAAAGTACGCTTTGCACGAGCATGGAAAGGGGAAAATCGTATAAGCCGTCGAGAAAGCCGTAGTAGAAAAAGACGATAAGGGCGGAGCAGGTTTGCGCAAGTCTACCCGATTTTGCGAAAAGGACGACGGCAATTCCGTAAACGAAAAAACGTTCGGGGGAAATTCCGCCGATTAGCGCAGACGGCAGGGATAAAACGAACGCACCGACGAGCGCGGTGGCATCTTTGCTTACGTAGGAGATAATCAAAAGTAAAAAGAATGCCACGCCCGTGTAGACGGCAACGCTTAAAAAACGGCAAATACCTACGCCGACGAGCAGGAATAAAAGCACGGAAAAGAGAATTTCTTCCGTTTTCAAACGGCATTTTAAGGCTTTTTGCAACAGGGCTTTGAGCGCAACCGTAAAGGCGGCGGCTAAGAGAAAGACGAACGCGGAAAGTAAAATGCTTTGCGTAAGCGATTGTTCGAAAAAGGAAATCCCGAACGGTGTTTCATAGCCTGAAAAGGGGGCGAACAGCACGTACGAAGCAAGCGAAAGGAATAAGGCGGAAAAGGAAAGGATATGTAGTTTGGGCGGAGTAAGACGTCGTTTAAAGGCGAAAGAAAGGCATAAGAGCAGAGCTTGGCCGAAATAGAGCAGGGTAAGAATCCATTGACCCGTAATGGCGACGGAGAATAAATAAAATAACCCGCAAACGCCGAAAGATAGCTCCGCTGAAAGACAGGCGAAAAGAAAAGCAAGCCCGTAAGGCTCGCCGTAATCTCCCACGTGGAAGAGAAATAAAAACGCCGCAAGTACTGCCGCGTATACGAATACTTGCGTAGACGTCGTACGTTTTGATGAAGTCATAGTGTTAGCCTCCGAATAATTTCGTTCGGGGTTTAGTATATAACTTTTTTGCGGGCGAAATTTGTAAAAGGTTGAAAATACAAGGGCTTTTTCGACGAAAATCCCGCAAACGTTAATTGTTTACGGGAAAGCCTAAGCTGATTAAAATAGCGCGGTTTACGCGGTTCATCGTAGCGGGCGGAAGCTCTCCTATGCGTTCTTTTAAACGGCGTTTATCCAGCGTTCGGATTTGTTCTAATAAAATTACGCTGTCTTTTGCAAGCCCGTAGGCGGAAGGGAGTTCAATGTGCGTGGGCAGGCGCGCTTTGTTGATTTTGCTCGTGACGGCAGCCGCAATAATCGTAGGGGAATATTTATTGCCCACGTCGTTTTGCACCACGAGTACGGGGCGTATTCCCCCTTGCTCGCTACCCACTACGGGGGATAAATCCGCGTAGTATAATTCGCCTCTTTTAACGTTCATAGTCGTACCTCTTTTGAAAACCCGAAAAAACTCCCTTACTTTATTATATGTAGGGGCGAAGGTTTTCGTCAGTAAAAGTATTGCCTTGCGGGAATTTTTTTATACGCGCGGAAAAAGAAAATTGAATAAAAAAGACCTGCCCCGTTCGTTTGAGTGGGGCAGGGTCGCGTTCAAGCGTTTTAGATAATGCATTTCGCGTTCTTTTCGGGCAGGGAATCGAGTTCCTTTTTCTTTTCGGCGTAGCCAGCTTTGCCGAGCAACGCAAAGGTCGCCTTTTTGCCTTCTTCCACGCCCGGTTGGTTAAAGGTGTTGATGTTCAGCATTGCCCCTGCGTACGCCGTTTGCAATTCGAACAGGAACAACAGCTGACCTAACGTAAAGGCGTTGAGTTCGGGAATCCAAAGCGTATAGTTCATTCTTCCCGCTTTCGTCAAAGCGTAAGCGGTGGCGGCGTTTTCCGCTTGAATGAGTTCTTCCATCGTGTGTCCGCCTAAGAACGCTACGTCGGGGATATTTTCGCAACCGTGCGGGATAGGCATTTCACAGCCGTATTTTTTCAAGGAAAGGAAGGTGACGACTTTATCGAACGGGCCTTCGGTGTAGAGCTGTACTTGCGAGTGTTGGTCGGTGACGCCGAGCGATTTCACAGGCGTTTGTCCAACGTTGCAAGGCGTGCCGTCGAGCGTGATATTTTTGCCGAGAGATTCCGCCCAAAGTTGACAATACCAGTCCGCAAGGAATTTCAAGTTATCCGAATAGGGCATCATAACGCCGATATTCTTGCCTTGTTCCATTGCCGCGATTTGTAAAACGGCAGACATAAGAGCAGGGTTTTTATGCATAGACGGTTGACGGCAAACGCTGTCCATATACGCCGCGCCTGCGAGTAAACCTTTAATATCAATGCCAAGCACTGCCGCGGGCAAAAGCCCTACGGGGCAAAGCTGAGAAAATCTTCCGCCTACGCCGTCGGGGAGAATATAGCTCTTAATTCCGCCACATTCGTCGGAAATCTTTTTCAAATTGCCTTTCTTCTCGTCGGTGGTGAAAATTACGTTGTCTTTTACGTTCACGCCCGCTTTGGTTAAAAGATCGAGAATAATCAAATACTGCGTCATAGTTTCGCTGGTCGCGCCCGATTTGGAAATTACGTTAAAGCAAGTTTTTTCAGGCTCGATTACGTCTAAAAGGTCGCGCATTCTCACAGGGTCAACGTTGTCTTCCACGTAGAATTTAGGGCCTTTTCTCTTGTATTTAGGTAAGTCGTTGTAGTGCAAGTGGCAAAGCGCGTTAAACGCCATAATCGGACCGAGCGCGCTTCCGCCGATACCGAGCACGACGAAGTATTGAAAATTCTTGCGCACGGTTTTTGCCGTTTGCAAAATATCTTCCACGATTTCCTTTTGATTGTAAGGAAGTTCCGTCCAACCCATATACAGCTCGTCCTTGCCTCTGTTTTCTTTTACGTAGTCAAACGCCTGTTTTGCGCGCGTAGAATACGCCGCAAGGTCTTTTTTCGAAAAGCCTTTCTCGCCGAGAAAGGTGTCCGTCATATTGTTGTAGTCAAGGCTAACACGCATTGCGTTGCGCCATTCTCTCGTTTTGTAGCTCATAGCAGTCCTCCAAAAATAATCTTTCTATTATTGTAGACGAAAATTGCGTTTCTGTCAAGGATACGAACGAAAAATCCTTAAAATTACCAAATTTTTTTATCTGTTTTTGGCTTTGCGGGGCTTAGGAACGGGGTTTGCGGTGATAAGGTGCATTAAAAAATAGAAAATTACGCTCACGAGCAACATAATCCCGCCGATAAAAAGGTCAGCGATTATCTCGCTAAAATACCGCGTGAAAAAACTTTTAAAAGTTTGCCCTACGAAGGAAACGGGTAGGATTAACGCGATAGAAAGTAAGGTCTTTTTGAAAAAGTGAAATTGACGGTTGGGGGTGAGTACCTTTTTGAAAAGGCAACGCAAGTTTAAAATCGTGCAAACGGCGTAGCTTCCGCCTATACCGATAATATAAGCGTAGCCACCGAGCAGGGCGGGAAGGAAACAAATACACGCAAGTAAAAACGCCGCGCCGATAAAATAATATCCGAAAGTTTGTTTTTCAAATCCCATTGCGTTTAAAATACTCGTGGAAATCATAGCAAGGCTCATAGGCAGTAGGATAGGGCAGCTTTTGACAATCATTTCCCCCGCTTCTTTCGAAGAATAAGCGAGTAAACCTAAGCTTTCTCCAAGTACGAAGAAAAACGGCATTAAAAGGCACGCCACGAGCGCGGAAGCGGTTAACCCCCGATCGATATTTTTCTGCAACCGCTCTTGACGGTTTGCGTAGTAGTCTTCCGAAAGTTCAGGTACGAGTACGAGCGCAAACGATCCGATCACCGTCGCCACGATAGACAGCGCCGGCATGACCATACCCGTAATAATTCCGAACGTTTTTAAAGCGTCTGATTGCGTCATACCTGCTCGCACCAGCATTACGGGCAGGAGTACGGCAACGGCAGAGCCAACGAGCGATCCGCCCGTTCGTACGGCGGTAATGGGGGTTGCGGAAGTAAGAAGGTTTTTTATCTCGCCTTTTGGAGAAACGAGTTTGCCTTTCCTAAGATAAAACCAAAGGAACGCGCAACCGCACGCGACCACGTGAGAAAGCACGTTAGACAAAGCCGCAAATTCCGCTGATTGAATAGTCGTCGTTGCGGTTTTAAGAAGGAGTACGCCCGTAATCACGGCAACGCTTTCTTCGATAATCCCAAACATAGACGACGTTAAAAACTGTTTTTGCCCCCAAAACCAAGCGCGGATAGCGCCGTAGACGGAGCAAAATACAAGCCCGATTAACAAAACGCGGAATACGGCAAGCCCGCCTTTATCGTGAAAAAGAAAAGAGAATAAATTCCCGCTCAAAAAAAAGAGCAGGACTACGGGTAAAGAAAGGGCAAGCGCAAGAAAAACGCCCGCGCTCACGGCTTTTCGTTCGCCTTGCAAATCGTTTTCCGCGCGGCTTTTCGAGATTAGCCGAGAAACCGTCGGGGGAATACCGCCCCCGCTAATCGTTATAAATACGGCGTAGACGGACAGCGCGACTTGATAAATCCCTAACCCTTCCGCGCCGACCATACGCGCTAAAATCATACGGTATAAAAAGCCGAGCGTACGCTCCGCAACAGACAACCCCGTCACGAGCGTGGCGGTTTTATAAAAACGTGTTCTCATACCGTTATTGTACGAGCCGTGCCCTTGAAATATGACAAGAGATTGCTATGATTTTGTATACTCCTCATCCGTCGTTCGGCTCGCCGTGCTTCGCGCTCACGACACCTTCTCCCGCAGGAGAAGGTTAAACGAAGAGATTGCCACGAAACGCTCCCCGTCGCACGGGGTCGCAATGACATATAGACGGTCATTGTGAAGGAGCGCAAGCGACTGCGACAATCTAAAAATTTTATAAATCGTAAAAATTGATAGTGGACTAATAAAATAAAAAGCAACGAATGGTTGAAATTATTCGTTGCTTTTTAAAATTTTAGAAATCTCTTCTACCTAATAAAATATCAATATCTTCTCCAAAATAATCGGCGATTTTACAAAGATTTTCAATAGTAATTTTTCTTTGACATAAAAGATATCTGGATATTGTTTGTTGGGGAATATCAACCTTTTTTGCAAATTCAGATATGGTCATATTTCCAATAAGTTGTTTTAAGTTTTGTGCGAAAGCTTCCATATATTCATTATTCATAATTATATTTTACACCAAACGGTGCGTTTTGATTGACTTACACCAAATGGTGTGATATTATAATAACATAAAACGTAAAAATTAAAACACAAAGGAGTGAAATCTATGGAATATGTACAAATTGCAAGTAAAAATTTAAAAAGAATTATGCAGGAAAAATCTATAAGCGTTTCTCAATTAGCAAAATTGTCGGGAGTGTCAAAAACTACGATATACGCTATCTTGAAAGAAAAGAATAAAGTTATTTATTTGACTACGGTATACTATTTATGTAAAGCCCTGCAAATAAAATTATCCGAATTTTTTTCGCCTGATTATATACAGTAAAATTCCCGCTTGAAGAAAATTTCTCAAAAAACTCGTTAAAACGCTTGCGTAAAATGGAAAAAGATGCTATACTATTAGTACTTAATAATTCAGATGATGAATGTTGAGAGTGGTTCGCGCCACTCTCAATATTGCTATTAAGGAGTAGAAAATGAAAATTAAACCTATCGAAGAGATTCAAGCCTTTTTGCAACCCATTGCCGACGAGCTGGAAATCGAAATCGTAGAAGTGGAGTTTAAACAAGGCAAAGCCCCCGCCTTAACCGTGTTTATCGATACGGAAAACGGCGTGGATTTGGATACCTGCGAGAAATTCCACCGCGCTATCGACCCTGCGCTCGACGAGCTTGACCCTACGTTCGGGGGCGCGTATACCTTGAACGTTTCCAGTCCCGGACTGGATAGACCGTTTAAAACGGCAAGAGATTTTGAAAGACGGCTTGGCGAAAAGGTAGAAGTGAAACTGTTCGCTCCCCTGAAAGGGCGTAAGGCGTTTGAAGCCGTGCTCGTAGAACACGACGAGAATTGCGTGGTGCTCGAAGAAAACGGAGAAACTTTTAAGCTTGAAAAGAATAAAATCGCAAAAATTTGCTTGGCGATTGATTTTGACGGCTTGGACTAACGAAAAAAAATTAAGCAACTATAAACAGGAGATAATAAAGATGGAAAACAAGGAGTTTTTTGCAGCGCTTACCGAATTGGTAAGAGAAAAAGGTATCAGCGAAGAATCGTTCATTGAAACGCTTCAAAATGCACTTGCTTCGGCGTATAAAAAGCAATACGACGGCGGTGCGGAAGTATCCGTTTCGTTGGATGCAGAAAAGGGTACGATTGAGTTCAAAGCAACTCGCTACGTGGTGGAAGAAGTAGAAGACAAGGATAAGGAAATTTCTTTGGAAGCGGCGCAGGAACTGAATCCCGATTATCAAGTGGGCGATAAAATTGAAAAAGTATTTATCCCGAAGAACTTCGGGCGTATTGCGGCACAAACGGCAAAACAGGTCATTTTGCAAAAATTGCACGAAGCCGAACGCGACAATACCTTCTCGGCGTTCTCCGATAAAGAAGGGGAACTCATGATTGGTACGATTCGTAAAATCGACGATAGAAACGTTTACGTTGAACTTAGCGATAAGAAAATCGAAGGGGTAATGCCCCCGCAAGACCGAGTGAATACCGAAAGATACGTCGTTGGCGAAAAGATTAAAGTGTTCGTAAAACGGGTAAAAAACAGCGGCAGAAATTCTCAAATCGTCGTTTCGCGTACTTCGGCGGGCTTGGTGAGAAAACTCTTTGAAGAACAAGTACCCGAAATCGCGCAAGGTATCGTAGAAATCAAGGAAATCGCGCGTGAGCCTGGTCAACGTACTAAAATGGCGATTCATTCCAACGACGAAAGAGTAGACGCCGTCGGTGCGTGCGTAGGCAACAGAGGCGCGAGAGTTAACGCGGTCGTGGAAGAGCTTGGCGGAGAAAAGATTGATATTATCCTTTGGAACGAAGACCCGCTTGCGTTTATTTATAAAGCGCTTTCGCCTGCTACCGTGTTGTCGGTGACGGGAAAAGGGGAACGCAGCGCAGTGGCTATCGTGCCCGACGATAAGTTATCCCTTGCAATCGGTCGCGACGGGCAGAACGCTCGGCTTGCGGCACGCCTTACGGGCTGGAAGATTGACGTAAAGAGCGCGTCTTCGCCCGAAGCTGCGGAAATTTTGGCTATGCAAGAAACTGCTGAATCGGAAGCCTTAGAAACGGACGAAACGCAGGAAACGGTAGAAGAATAATGGCGAAAACCAAAACGATACCTATGCGCACCTGTATTGCTTGCCGTGAAATGAAACCGAAAAAAGAAATGCTTCGCGTGGTGAAAAACGCGGACGGGGAAATTTTTGCGGACTACACGGGCAAAGCGGCTGGGCGTGGCGCGTATATATGTAGCGGAGAAGAATGCTTGAAAAAGCTTGCCGATAAAAAACTTTTACACAAAGCGTTTTCGGCGAGCGTAGACGAAGGCGTTTATCAAACGATTAAGGAGAGCGGTTTTGGAAAGAACGAGCCTTAAAAAACTCCAAACCTATTTAGGGTTTTGTATTCGGTCGGGAAAAATCACGTTCGGCGTAGACGGGATAGAATCTCTGCGCAAAGGCGTGGTGTTATTGCTCGCGGACGAAGCTTTAGGCGAAAGCTCTTTTAAAACGCTGAAAAAACTCCAAGAAAAATTTTCGTGCGAGATGATAATATGTCCGCGCGGCGAACTTGGAGAATTATTGCACCGCCCCGCAGTTAAAGCGGTGGCTATTAAAGACAAACACCTTGCCGACGCGATACTTTCCGTTGCGGACGGCGAGCCCCAACTTAAAATTTATTCGGGAGGAACGAACTGAACTTATGGCAAAGAAATACGAAAATGTGGAAAAGATAACGGAACTATTAGGCGAAGGTCAACTCGGCGGGTTGCAAAAACGCCTGTCTTCCACAGAAAAGAGCCTTGCGGAAATTATGCGTAAGCTTTCCGTGTTAGAAGCGGAAAAATCCGAACGCGACGCGCAAAAAGCGGCGGAAGAAGCCGCGCGCCTTGCAGCGGAGGCTCAGGCGGCGAAAGAAGCTGCCGAAAAGGCAAAAGCCGTTCCCGAAGCGGCGGAAACGAAAGCGGAAGAACCCGCTGAAAAACCTAAGAAAACGAGAAAAAAAGCGGTTGAACCGGTAGAAGAGCAAAAGGTTGAAGAAAAGGCGGAAGAACCGCAAGTAAAAGCCGAGCCTACGCAGGCTGAGCCGGCGAAAACGTACGCGCCCAAAGCTCCCGCAGCGCCGAGAGCGCCGAGATATTTCAAAAACGGACAGGAACAAGGGGTATACGTTTCCAAACCCGGCGCGGAAACCGCGCCTACGTCGACAACCTACCGTCCCCGCACGCAATCGGGTGAAAGAACCGTGCGCCCGCAAGGGGATAGACCTCCGAGAACGGGTACGGCAACGGCAAACGCCCGTCCTGCTCGTCCTGCCGTAAGTGGCGGGGCTGCACCCGTAAATCTTCCGCGCGACACGAAGTCTTTCGGTGCGCCTGCGAAGAAAAAGACGTATGAAAAGACGTATAGCGAGAAAAAACCCGTATCTAAACGCGCGCTCGTTAAGCAAATGGGTATGACGGTGGAAGATTTCGACGAAGATAAGTCGGGATACAGAAAGGTGCGTTCGCCTAAAAAGCAAAAGAAACAGGAAATCCCCGTAATCAAGATTGAACACGCGGTCGTGACCACGCAAGACATTCCCTTAAAAGTACTTTCCGAAAAGCTTGGCGTTTCGGCGGTGGAAATCACGAAGCGGTTGTTTAAAGAAGGGATTATGAAAGGGATTAACGATTCCATTGACTACGATAACGCGGCGTTGATGGCGGCGGATATGGGTATCGACCTTGAATATAAACCCGAAAAGACGGCGGAAGACGTATTGCAAGAAAACTACGTGGCAGACGACGTAAGCACGCTCGTACCCCGCGCCCCTGTCGTCACCGTTATGGGACACGTCGATCACGGTAAAACTTCGTTGCTCGATAAGATTCGCGCGACGAGCGTGACAAGCGGAGAAGCTGGCGGGATTACGCAGAGTATCGGTGCTTACACCGTTTCGGCAAAGGGAAAACAAATCACCTTTATCGACACGCCCGGACACGCGGCGTTTACGGCAATGCGTGCGCGTGGCGCACAAGTGACGGACGTCGTTATTTTGGTCGTAGCGGCGGACGACGGCATTATGCCCCAAACGGTGGAAGCTATTAACCACGCAAAAGCGGCGAACGTGCCTATTATCGTGGCAATGAATAAAATGGATAAGCACGAAGTCAATCCCGACCGAGTGAAACAAGAACTTATCGAACACGAGCTCGTTCCCGAAGAATGGGGCGGGGATACCATGATCGTGCCCGTTTCGGCAAAGACGGGTATGGGTATCGACGAGCTTCTCGATTCGGTAAATCTCGTGGCGGAAATGCAAGAACTCACAGCTAACCCCGACCGTCAGGCAAAGGGTACGATTATCGAAGCAAAACTCGATAAGGGCAAAGGTCCTGTGGCGAGCATTATCGTGCAAAACGGTACGCTGAAAACGGGCGATAATATTCTTTCGGGTACGACGATGGGCCGTGTGCGCGCTATGTTCGACGATAAGGGCAGAGCGGTGAAAACGGCAGGCCCTTCGATGGCGGTGTCTATTTTGGGGTTTGAAGAAGTGCCGAACGCTGGGGATAGCATTATGGCGGTTGACCAGTCGCTTATGAAGCAAGTTTTGGAAGAAAGAAAGAATAAAGAACGCGAAAGCATGATTAAAGAACAAAGCCGTGTCACGCTCGACGACGTATTCGCTCAGGTGGAAGAAGGTAAGATGAAAAACCTGAATTTAATCGTCAAAGGGGACGTACAGGGTAGCGTTGAAGCGGTAAAACAGTCTTTGGAAAAGCTTTCAAACGAAGAAGTCAAAGTCAAAGTAATTCACGGCGCGGCGGGCGCAATCAACGAAAGCGACATTATGCTTGCGGACAGCGCGAACGCGATTATTATCGGGTTTAACGTACGCCCTGATACGAAAGCGAAAAAGCTTGCGGAAACTTCGAAAGTGGACGTTCGTTCCTATCGTATTATCTACGAGCTTCTCGACGATATGGAAGCCGCGCTCAAAGGTATGCTTGCGCCTAAGCTTCGCGAAGTGCTTACGGGTAAATGCGAAGTGCGCCAGACCTTTAATATCACGGGCGTGGGCACGATTGCAGGTTGCTACGTGACGGACGGCAAGATTGTTCGTGGCGGAAAACTGAGAATTTACCGTGAAGATATTATGATTTGCGAAGGTGGCGTGAAACAGCTCAAACGCTTTAAAGACGACGTGAAAGAAGTCGCTTACGGCTTTGAATGTGGGTGCGCAATCGAAGGGTTCAACGAAATTCGTATCGGGGATATTATCGAGTGTTATATCACGGAGGAGATTAAAGCGTAATGAAAGGAAAGGGTTCGAGAACTTCACGCTTAAACGGCGAATATCAAAAGGAAATCAGCGAGATTATTCGTCGTTTAAAGGATAAATCGCCCGACCTTAAAGGTCTGATTTCCGTCACGGAAGCCGACGTTGCGCCTGATTTAAAAACGGCGATTATCTACGTTAGTATTTACGCCAAAGACGAAACGGAAAAAGCGCGTTCGTTTGCGGCGTTAAAAGAACACGCAGGGTATATTCGGCACGAATTATCGCAGGTGATGCGTATGCGCACCGTTCCCGCGCTTACGTTCAGAATGGACGGGAGTATGAGCTACGGGGCGAAGATGGACGAGTTGTTTAAAAAACTGCACGAAAATCAACCTAAACAGGAAGACGAAAAGGACGAAGAATGAAAAAATTTGACGATTTGACGGAGCTTGAAAATATAGCCAAAAAGCTGAAAAGCGCAAAGCAGGTGTTAATCGTAGGGCATATGCGACCCGACGGGGATTGCTACGGTAGCTGTCTTGCGCTTGGCTGTGCGCTTGAAAATATCGGCGTTTCTTGCGAAATCGTCAACGAATCGGACTGTCCGTCGAATCTTCGTTTTTTGGAAGGGATTGAACGGGTGGGCAAAACGCCTACGAAAGAGTTTGATTTGGTGATTGCGCTCGACTCCGCTGACGACCAGCGTTTAGGCGGGTTGACGGATTTATTCCGTCGCGCGAAAGCCAAGAAAATTCCTACCGTCAACGTCGATCATCATATTTCGAACACTCGCTACGGGGAAGTTAATTTCGTGCGGGAATGTGCGGCGAATTGTATGAACGTTGCCAAACTCGTCGCGTATCTGGGTGCTCCGTTTGATAAAAAAACGGCAACTTATTTGCTTTGCGGATTGTTGACCGATTCTGGGAATTTTTCTCACGACGACGTTGGCGAAGAGTGTTTTTTGCTTGCGGCAAAGCTCGTGAAAGCGGGCGCGGATATTCGCAGTTTAACTTACGAGCTTTTTAAAAAACAACCCAGAGCAAGAGCCGCGCTTCATTCGGAAGTAATGGGCAAAATGCGGTTTTTCTTCGACGAGAAATTTGCGTTAATTTTTATCACCAAACAAATGATGGAAAAGGTCGGCGCAGACAACGGAATGACGGAAGGGTTCGTCGATTTTCCCTTGAACGTAGAAACGGTAGAAGTTGCGGCTTCGATTATGGAAGTAAAAACGGGTCAGTATAAAATTTCCTTGCGTTCGAAAACATATGCAGACGTAAATAAAATCGCGGGAGTATACGGCGGAGGCGGACATATTCGCGCGGCAGGCTGTATGTTATTCGGGGAATTGGAAGAAGTGATTGACAAACTTTCCTACACCGTTTCGCAATACCTTTAAAAAATTTCCGTAAAATTTTATAGGAACAGGAAAAACAACCCCGTAGGGGTTGCTTTTTTTTACGTTTTCGGCTATAATATAGGTAAGTATTGCAAATGATGGAAAATTTTACCCTACGGTGGTTTTAAGTATGGCAGTTAAAAGCAAAAAATACGAAGAATTTATCAGCTTACACGTGGAAGCTTTAAAGGTCGTTTCCTACGCCGATTATTACACGAAAAAACCTTTATTCCCTACCTTGCAGGTGAAAAATGCAAGCGGGGAAGGGGTGCAGGATTTGCTCCTTTGTATCAGCGGTGGCAACGGGTTAATCGTGGAAAAACAAAAGCTCGTGGAAATACCTTTTGAAAGTGCGGTGGAAGTGGAAATCGGGGAGTTGCTTTCTCCTTTATATTTTGCAGAGCTTGAAGAAATCCGAGAAGAAGAACTCACCGTTTGTTTGAAAAAGGACAAAAAATTAATCGCTACGCAAAGCTTTTTAATTAAAGCGTTGCCGATTGATTTTTGGGAAGGTACGAGCGGAAACGCCGAACGGCTTGCCGTGTTCGTACGCCCCCGTCTTGCCGATTGCGCGAGAATTCGCACGGAGATTGTAGAACAGCTTAGAAAATGGGAAGTCGGCGCGGAACTTGGCGGCTACGAAGGCAACGATAAAAACGCCGTAAGGCGGATTGTCGCCGCAACGTTTGCGTGTATTAGGCGGTATTCTATCAACCGCACTCCTTGTGATTTTTCCGAACCTTCGGAAATCGGGGGCGGGGTAAAAATTCTTGCCGAGCGCAAGGCAAGCGCGCCTGAGCTTGCGCTGTTCGTTTGTTCGTGTTTGGAAAGCTTAGGTTTGCACCCCGTTTTGGTGTTTGGCGATAAGCATATTACTTGCGGCGTTTGGTTATATCAAAGCTGTTTTATGGACACCGTGTCTGACGATACGGGTCTTTTGGAAAAATATATCGCCGACGGTATTAACAACGTAAGCTGTTTTGATATCGACGATTTATACGCCGACAAAACTTGCGCCTATTCCACGAGTGAAACGCATTTCAAGCAAAAGCTTTCGGGCGGGTATTACGAAAAGTTCGTGGACGTACGCCGTTGCCGTATTGCTTCCGTGCCGTCGTTGCCGTTAAGGGCAAAAGGGATCAAGGGCTTTGAAATTTTAGGGGAAGACGCAATGTCGCCGTTCGCCGCACCGTCTAACCTTTTGGGTATGAAAAAATTCGAAGGGGATAACCGTCAAACGAAAGACAAGCAATGGGAACGGCGGCTGTTAGACCTTTCTTTGAAAAATACGCTCTTGCACTTTCCGCCTGAAAGAACGGTGGCGCACGTCGTATCCGCTTCGCCTGACGCTACGATAGAAGCGCTGTCTGCGGGCGGAGAAATGCAGTTATCGCCCGCTTCTTCCGAACTTGCTGAAATAAAAAAAGAAAAAGTACATTTCGGGTCGGCGGCAAAGTTGCGCGCGCTCCGTCAGCTTATCGAGCTTGAAAATGCTTCGGGGATTTTGCGCACCTATCTCGACGAACCGTCGCTTGCGGAAACCACGCAAAAACTCATTCGCAAAAACAAAGAAGCAGACGAAGAATCGGGAACGAAGATTTTATATCTTGCGTTCGGCTTTTTGCGTTGGTATAGCCGAGAAGACGGCGAAGAACATTTCGCTCCGCTCGTTTTGCAACCCGTACAAATTAAAAAGAGCAAAGGCGGAGCGGGGTATTCGGTGTCGCTTACCGACGAAGATTTTTCCGTCAATTCCACGTTGCTCGAATATTTAAAACAGGAATTTAATATTGATATTCGGGGGTTAGACGGAGCGTCTAAGGGCTTAAAAATTTCCGAAATTCTCGCAATGGTGAGAATGGAAGTCGTAAAAATGCGTAAGTGGGAAGTCTTTGAAGACGTGTATCTTGCGGCGTTTTCCTTTGCGCGTTATCAAATGTGGCAGGACCTTCGGCAAAATATGCCCGAATTTTCTAAAAACGAGTTGATAGCCTCGTTGCTTTCCAACCGATCCAAGCTGTCCGACGTTTCCGACATGGAACTTAAAGAAGATGAAACCGCTCCCGACCAAACGCTGATGCCCTTGCCTGCCGATTCGTCGCAATGGGAAGCCGTTGCGCTTTCGCAAACTGGGAAAACCTTCGTTTTGCACGGCCCGCCGGGCACGGGAAAATCCCAAACGATTACGAATATTATCGCAAACGCTTTAAACGACGGGAAACGGGTGCTGTTCGTTGCGGAAAAGCAAGCCGCGCTGTCCGTCGTTAAAAAACGCTTAGACGGGATCGGGATCGGAGAGTTTTGCTTAGAGCTTCATTCGAACAAAACCAATAAAACGGAAGTTTTGCAAAAGCTTTCTTCCGTGCTTGCCTTAGCGGGTACGCAGGAAAAAGTTTATCTTTCCGAAAAATCGGGGGCGATTGAAAAGCTCAAAGCCGAGCTTGCCGAACCGCTTTCCGCCCTTCATAAAAAACGCCGACTCGGCGTGTCCGTCTACGAAGCGATTCTCGTTTGTTTAAAGAATAAAAACGCACCCGATATTATGAATATCGAAAGCACTTTCTACGATTCTTTGACTAAAGAGAAAATCGAAGCGTACGAGAAAATGATGGTGCAGGCGGCAGCGGCGGCGAAGGAATGCGGCGGGGTGGCGAACTCGCCGTTTGCGAACGTAAATTTAACGGAATATAGCTTGGAAACAAGGGATTCCGTGTATTGCTCGTCGGAAGTCGTGATAGCGGAAATCAAGCATTTAAAAAATTATCTCGCTTTGTTTTTGGAACTGTACCGCCAAAGAATTAGCACGCTTACCCGCAAAAAATTGCTTGCGCTCAAAGAAATTGCGGAACTTTTAGCAAGCGGAAATTTGAATAAATATTTCAAGGAAAACGAAGAAGAGTTTTTCGTGTTTTTCAATGCGAATAAACGGTTGGATTTGTCGTTAGAAAGTTATTTTAAGCATTTTAAAAAGCTCGTAGATATTCAAAAAGAATATAAAAAGCTTGGCGAATGGTTGGATACGGGCGAAACGGACTATACCAAAGAAAAAACGGTGCTGTCCGTAGTGAAAAAGCTTTCCAAAGTTTCCCTTCAAGAGCTGGGCGACGACGTGTATAAGCACTTGGAAACCGTCTACGATATTTTTGAAGCAATGGAACGGATTAAATCTTGCACCCGTCTTTCCAAGTATTTCACCTATGCGTTCGGTCGGGTGGATTATTTCGACGCGCGCAAAAACTTCCTTTCCGATTTATATAAACTGCACGAAACTTGCGCTTCGGTATTTATGGATTATAACCCCGATAGCTTTAACAGTATGTGTATTCGCGCGGCAAACGGGTATAGCGTACCCGTCTTGCAAGGCTTGGTGCGCTCGCTGGATAGTTTTAGCGTAGCGGAAGAAAGCTTTTTGAAAATTACGAAAGCGGATGCAAGGCTTATCCCCGAAGAAGACGTTTTGGAATATTACACGACCAAAGCAGGCGCGTTGATCGACAACGTAGATATGCTTGCGAACTGGTGTATGTATAAGGCTACGGCGGAAAAATTAGACGAAGCGGGGCTTACGTTTATTACCGACGCGCTGGAAAACGGGTCGGTTTCGAGCGAAAATATACTCGATAGTTTCGAGAAGAATATTTACAAAAATTTCTTGCAGACGAATATCCCGCTCGACCCCGTATTATCCCGTTTTTCGGCGGCGATCACGGAAGAAGGCGCGGAAGCGCTTCGCTTGTCGTTAGACGAGTTTTCCAAGCTTTCCAAAGAACATATTCGCGCGAAATTGATAGAGCGTGTGCCTACTCCGTCAACGGACGGAAGTTTGAGCTTAGAGCTTGCGAATTTTCAACGGCTGTCTAAGAATAATTTGCGGGGTATGGGGCTTAGAAAGCTCTTTGAAGAAATTCCCGAACTCAGCAAGGTGCTTGCGCCGTGTATGTTGATGAGCCCGATTACCGTTTCACAGTATTTGCAAGCGGAAAGCGGATTGTTCGATCTTGTGATTTTCGACGAAGCTTCGCAAATGCCAACGGCAGAAGCGATCGGCTCGCTTGCCCGTGCGAAATCGGCAATCGTCGTAGGCGATCCCAAACAACTCCCGCCGACTACTTTCTTCTCTACCACCTACGTAGACGAAGACAATTTAGAAAACGAAGATATGGAAAGCGTTTTAGACGATTGCTTAGCGCTTGGAATTCCCGAACGGCATTTGACGTGGCATTATAGAAGTAAGCACGAAAGCTTGATTGCTTTCTCGAATTTGATGTATTACGGCAACGGGCTTTGTACGTTCCCTTCGCCTGACGCGCCCGATAGCAAAGTCAAATTTATCTTCGTGGAAGACGGGTTATACGACAGGGGCTTTACCAAGCGCAACAAAGTGGAAGCTGACGAGCTTATCAAAGAAGTTTTACGTAGACTTGCCGACCCTGCTTGCCGTAAATCAAGCATGGGTATCGTCACGTTCAGCAACGCGCAAAAGGAATATATCGAGCGTAAACTCTCCGCGCTCATTATCGAAAAACGTTTAGAAAGCGCGGCGTACGATAGAGAAGAACCGTTGTTTATCAAGAACTTGGAAAACGTACAGGGGGACGAACGGGACGTGATTTTATTCTCCGTATGCTACGGACCTGATAAGCTCGGTAGAATTTCCTTGAATTTTGGGCCGTTAAATCAAGCGGGCGGCTGGCGAAGACTCAACGTTGCGGTGTCGAGAGCGAGAGAAGAAATGCTTGTGTTTGCGTCTATGACGGGGGCAATGATCGATATTTCCAAAACCAACTCGCGTGGGGTGGCGGGTTTAAAAGCGTTCCTTGAATTTGCCGAAAAGGGCAGAACTACGCTCGCAATTCCGTCGGGAAAACTTCCGTCGAAAAAAGCAGGGATTGGAAAATATCTCGCGGAAGAGCTTTCTTCGTATGGCTACGATTGTCGATACGACGTGGGCGTATCCGATTTTAAAATCGACGTGGCGGTGCTTGACCCGAAGAATAAGCACAGGTTTATTCTCGCCGTGATGTGTGACGTGCCTACTCCTTTCTCAATCAAGGATAGAAACGTATTGCAAGTGCAAACGCTTAAACGCAATAATTGGAACGTTGCGCGAATTTTCTCCGTCAATTATTATAACAATCCCAAACGGGAAATTAAGAAAATTAAAGACCTTTTGGATAAACTCACGGGCGCGGACCGTCGTGGCGGTACGGGCTTGAATAGGGGCAAAAAGGCGTATAAGGCGGCGGAGCTTGAAAATAGGGAAGAAACGGCGAATTTCGTGACGTCGGGAGAAAACGACGGGGAAATACTTGCCCGTTTGAAAGCGATCGTGTTGGCGGAAGAGCCTATTTCCTACGAGTTTTTGGTTAGAAGATGCTTGACGAGCTTAGGAATTACCAAATACGGCGTGAAAGTGGAAGGGCGTATGCAGGCGCTTATTGCGTTGTGCGGCTTTAAAAGCGAACGGCTCGTAGGCGCAACCTTTTATCGCAAAACGGATAAAACGGTGGGATTTGATCGATACCGCGTGGAAACGGGCGAACCTATTCGAAAATACGAAACGGACTATACGCCGTACGAAATTATTGCGCTCGTGCGCGGTGCGTTGGAAGACAAGGTCGCGCTGTATATGGACGAATTGTTAATTATCGTGTCGAGCGCGTTGCGGATTGCAAAGCCGTCGGATAAGTTCTTCGTGTATTTAAACGATTGCGTTTCGCTTGGGGAAGAAAAAGGCTTGTTCGTGCGCTCAGTAAGCGATAGAATTTCGCTCGCTTAACGGTAGCGAAAAAAGGAACGAAAGAAAGTTTATGAAGAAAGAACGTAAAAAAGGAAGTATAGTGGTGGTAGAACGTTTTTTTAACGTCCGCTATATTTTCTTTTTTGCGTTTATGCTTTCGTTTGGCGTGCTATTTGGCTTCTTTCGGCTTTGTTTAGAAGCTTCCTTTTTGTGGTTGCTTTTTTTCGTGCCGATTTTGCCTATTCCCTTCGTCTTTTCAACGGATAGGAAACGAACGCTCATGACAACCCTTGCGTTTGCGCTCGCGTTTATTTGCGGTTTTTTACTGTTTTATGAAAAAGTAGACGAATACCAAAGCGCGGAAAACTTTTCTGGGGAACACAACGTCGTTGGCACGGTATGCGAAAAAGTGCAAGCCGAGAGCTATACGCGCGTGTTGTTATCGGATATTTACATAGCCGAAAAACCTTCCGATTTTAAACTCGTCGCATACCTGTCCCCGTCTTTTTCGGGAAATATAAGGGTGTCGGATAGGGTGGTTTTGCGGGGAAAGGTGTATACTTATCAAGAATTAATGCAAAACGATAGCTTTATCGGGCAAAAAATTGCCGACGGGGTGAAATATTATTGTTTTTGCTACGAGCGGGTGCAAGCGGTAGGGCAAGCGGACGATTTGTTTTTGACGGTAAGAGCAAGAATAGAAGAAGTCGTTCGCGCGGGCATGGACGAAGCTTCTGCGTCGCTCACGCTCGCGCTATTGCTTGGGGATACGGCGGGGATCGAAGAAGGTTTGCTTGAAAATATTCGCGCGGGCGGGATTGCGCATATTTTTGCGGTGTCGGGACTTCATATTGCCGCGCTCTACGCCTTTTGCCGATTGCTTACCGATAAAACGAGGTTTTCCCGCGCGCCCGCTTGGACGAAGTTTTTGTTCGTTTCGCTTATCGTGCTTTTCTACGGCGGAGTTTGCGGATTTTCTTCTTCCGTCGTTCGGGCAATCGTAATGTGTTTAACCGCTTATTTTTGTCGGCTGGTCTTTATTAACTACGATATGCTCGAAGGTTTGGGCTTGGCTGGCGCGATCGTGTTATTGCTTTTTCCCACTCTTTTGTTCGACGTAGGCTTTCAACTAACTTTTACCGCGTGTATCGGGATAGGCTTGCTTTCGGGTGTTATTCGTCGCGGAATGGGCGGGGACGGGGTGTGGTTAAATCATTTGCTCATAGGCAAAGACGAGCTTGCCCGTCGAGCCACGCTTCATAAAAAACGCGTACCGCTCGGACTTACGGCACAGGCTTGGAAATGGTTTGCGGGCGTATTCTCTTTGAGTCTTGCTGCGCAAATGGGCACGTTTCCCGTTTTAATAAACGCGTTCGGGTTTGTATCGGGTTGGGGATTGCTTTTAAATATTCTGTTCGTACCGCTCGTAAGCGCGAGTTTTTCGTTGTTGCTACTTCTCGTAGCCCTTTCCGCGATATTGCCAATTTCATTATCGGGCGTAATTTTGTTTTTTCCGTCTTTACTTTGGTCGGTGCTTTCGCTCTTGTTCGAAGCGGTGGATTTTTCGGGGTTTGCGTTGACGGGTAGCCTGCCGTTCGGCGCGGTGTGGGCTTTTTATCTATTTCTCGTGCTTTCTTCGGATAAATTGAACTTAAAAAAAGCAAAATTGCCGTTAATAGCGGTAGCGTTGGCGCTCTTTTTCTTTACGTGGCTTGCGCCCTATTTCGTTTGAGTGCTTAGAAAAAGCGGGAGAGATTTCCTTGCGTATTTTCTTGCAATTTTCAAGGGAATATGATATAATACCACTATGCGGACAAAGTTTCCGTGAGAAAAAACAAAGGGGACGGGTATGAAATATATCGATTTTAAAAAATTTACCGACGAAAACGGCGCGAAACCCGTCTATTTATTGGAAGGGGAAGAAGGGTATTTTCGGGAAAAGGGGGAAGAACTTTTAAAAACCCGTTTTTTGGAACAACCTACTTTAGACTATATTTCTTTCGACGGCTCGGAACTTAAAGGCGAAAAAATCAAAGCCTTGACGGACGCGCTGAATTGTTTCCCGTTTGCAAGCCAAAAACGGGTGGTGCGCGCAACCGAGTTTTATCCTACCGAAAAAGAATATGAAAGTTATCTTAAAAAAACGGTGGAAAACCCGCCCCCAAGCGGTATGCTGATTATCGTAAATCAAGGCAAAGGGAAAGCAGGGTCGGCGGTACTTTCAAAAAAAACGGGAATTACTTTCGTCGATTGCGGAAAAAGCGACGAAGAAACGATTAGAAGATGGATTTATCTCACCTGTAAGCGAGCGGGCGTGTATGCAGACGGGGTAGTTTGCGCGAAAATAGCGGCGTATTGCGTGTGCGATATGGCGCGAATTGCCAAAGAAACGGAAAAACTTCTTATCTGTTGCGAAGGAATGGGACAAACGGCGTTAACAGATGCGCTCGTGGACGAAATGATTTATCCCGATTCCGAGTATAAAATTTACGAGCTTGCCAACGCTTTAGCTCGGAGAAATTATACCGAGTTTATCCGTATTTCCGAAGAATTGCAAGCAAAAGGCTTCGACCCGATTGCGCTGTTGAGCGCACTCGCGAGCTATTTTAAAGGCTTATACGAAGCAAGCACCACGCGCGGAAACGACGGCGAAGCGGCGGCATTGCTCGGCTTAAAAGAATACGCCGTTAAAAAGAACCGTGAACAGGCATCTAAGTTTTCTAAAAAAGAGCTGTTTGAGCATTATCAAAAGATATATCAAGCGGTGTCGCGCATAAAAAGCGGGGAGATTACACCCGATTCTGCGCTGAAAAAGGTGATTGCAGGCTTATTTTTTCAAAATAAATAAAAAATAACTGGATTTTTTCATACAAACGCTTTATTTTTTTATTATTTTATTATATAATATATAATAAAAACGAGAGCCTTGCGCAAAGGCGTGAGCAAAGGAGGAACGAACTTGCAGAATTTATTGAGTTTTGCAAAAGGATTTGAAGCTTTTCAAGCAAGATTGTCGGCGTTTTTCGCTGATTTTTCCGTGTTGTTTGCGGTAGAAATATTGCTTTTCTTCCTTTTATTTTACTACGTTTCTAAAATTCTTAGGGATAACGACGCCACCAAACTCATGATTTTTTATTGGATTTTGTTGGTCGTTGGCGGGTTAATGCTGTATTTCACCGATACGCTTATCGACGAACAGTTCTATTTGTTCTATACGGTTCTTATGTCCGCGTTCATGTTGATACTTTTTAGCGTGGAAGTAAAAAAGAGCCTTTGGGACGTGCATACTTCTAAAAAAGACGGGGCGGAAAAATCCATGTTCGGCGGAAGCTCGGACGTTTCTTCGCAACAGGACGTGGATCGCTGTATTTCAAATATTATTAAAGCCCTTCAAAATATGTCGAAAAATAATGTAGGCGCGCTGGTCGTGCTTTCGCGCGGTAGTCTGCCTAAGCAGGTTTTGCAAAGTGGCGTGAGTATTGAAGCGGAAATTTCCACTCAGCTCATTGAAGGTATCTTTTTCCCGAAATCGCCCTTGCACGACGGCGCGTTAATCGTGCACGGCCATAAAATTCAAGCGGCAGGGTGCTTCTTGCCCCTTACGCAAAAAACGAGTTATCCCAAAGAATACGGCACTCGCCACCGCGCGGCGATTGGGATTACCGAAGTTGCGAACGTAATTTCTTTGGTCGTTTCGGAAGAAACGGGGATTATTTCTATCGTTAAACAAGGCAACGTCATTCGCTATGCAGACTACGATATGCTCACCGATGCGTTGCACGATTATTACTGGCAAGAAATGTTGCTTACCGATAAAAAACGCAAATAAGGAGAAAGAAAATGAGAAAATTCGGTCAATTTTTAAAAAATTTGTTTATTTCTAAGTTCTGGATAAAAGCCGTTTCTTTATTTC